>NZ_JBEFTH010000006.1:0-255185 GCF_053483935.1 Mycolicibacterium sp. XJ879 | reverse complement strand
GGTACTCACAAACAGAGATGCGACGGCTGTAACCAACACGACCAGTACCCGACTGATTGCCCTCATGATCTCCCTAGCTGTGTCGACGCCGGGCCCCGCCCGTAGTGCGTCGTCCCGTTCATGCCTGGCCGTACCGCATAACCACACACGACTCAGAAGCCTCATGCGACGCAAATGAGAAACCCCACACGCGGCTCTTACGTTGTGCTCATCCTTAACAGGAGGAACATAACGGTCGGTTGATTACCCCGGCAACCAGTGATCGCTTCTACTGTGACGCGTGTTACTGGCCCCCGATTAGCCCTGGCCGTATACGCCACCGATCGCTGCCGGCGCGCGGTGCCTAGCTTAGGGCCCCCACGGACCGATCCGGCCGTACCCCCTCGAAGGGACGGCTAGCCGCCGCGACCACCAGGTACCGATCGGTGGCTGGGCTCGAGATTACTGATCACTCGTGGTGGGGAGGCACGTTTCGCCGCAACCAACGCTCACGTGCAGCGTCTTCGGCCCTGGCGGAAACGTCGTCCTCGTCCGTTTCCCTCGACGGCAGAGCGTCGCCGAAGATCTTGTCGATCGCCCCGCGCGGGGGTTTGGGGGCATCACCCATCGAGGTTCTCCCCTGTGATAGAGATCACATTAGTCGCCCGTCAGCTTGACGGCTACGTTAAATCTCCAGGCTGGAGAGCTGGCTGATGATCTGGATCGCCAGCGGGCTCAGCGTTGCCATACCGTCGCGAACCGCTGCCCGGGAGCCGGCGATGTTGACCACCAGCGTGCTGCCGGAGACTCCCGCGAGCCCGCGCGACACCCCGGCTTCGACGATGCCCGCCGACAACCCCGAGGCGCGCAGCGCTTCGGAGATGCCGAGAAGTTCGCGGTCCAGAATTTCGCGGGTCGCTTCGGGCGTGACGTCGCGCGGCGTGACTCCGGTGCCACCGACCGACACCACCAGGTCGACTCCACCGATCACCGCCGTGTTCAACGCGTTGCGGATCTCGACCTCGTCGGCGGACACCACGACAACGCCGTCGACGACGAAACCGGCCTCACCGAGCAGCTCGGTTACCAGCGGACCGCTGTGGTCCTCTTCGTCGCCGTGTGCGGTGCGGTCGTCGACGACGACGATCAGCGCACGACCCACCAACTCACCTGGCTGTTCCATGAGTGCAACCGTATATGCGGGTAGCGACATCGGCGCGGCCACTCTCAGGGTGCCGCCGCCCGGCCCCGTGTTAGTCCCCGTGTTAGTCCCCGTGTTAGTCGTGGTCATCACTGTTGCGCCTTGCCTAGCGTGACCTGCACCGTCTGCGGCTTACCCGAGCCGTCCAGATACGTCAGCGTCACCTGTTCACCCGGCGCCTTGGAACGCACGGCGGCGACCAGCGCGTCGGCGCTGTTGATGACCCGGGCGTCGACCCTGGTGACCACGACCCCGCTCGGCAGCCCGGCCGCTGCCGCCGCCCCGCCCGCGGTGACCTCGACGATACGGGCACCGTCGACGGTGGCGTCGCTGGTGACCTGCACACCGAGCGAGGCGTGCGAGGCCGAACCGTTCTTGATCAACTCGTCGGCGATGCGCTTTGCCTGGTCCACCGGGATGGCGAAGCCGAGCCCGATCGACCCGCTGGCTGCCTGCGGTCCGGCGTCACCGCCCATGGTGGCGATCGCCGAGTTCACGCCGACCAGCTCACCGTTCATGTTGACCAACGCGCCGCCGGAGTTGCCCGGGTTGATGGCCGCGTCGGTCTGGATCGCGTCGAGCACGGTGTTCTGGTTGCGTACGTCGCCGCCGGCGGCGACGGGCCGGTTCAGCGCGCTGATGATGCCGGTTGTCACCGTGCCCTCGAGACCGAGCGGTGACCCGATCGCCACCACGTCCTGGCCTACCCGCAGGTCCGCCGAGGACCCGATCGTGATGGGTGTCAGTCCGGACGCACCCTCGGCGCGTACGACGGCGATATCGCTGCTCGGATCGGTTCCGATGACGCTGAACGACGTGGTCTGGCCGTCGGAGAACGTCACCTTGGTCACCGCATCGGCGGGACCGCCGCGGGGCCTTGCTCCGGCAGCGGCCGAGATGACGTGGTTGTTGGTCAGGATCAGCCCGTCTGGCGACAAGACGATCCCTGAGCCCTCCTCGGACTGGCGGCCGAGGTTGACCTCCAACTTGACGACGCTGGGCACCACCTTCGCCGCGACCTGTTCCACCGAGCCGGCGGGCAGGCTGGCGGCGGGCATCGTGGGCGCCGCACCCGTCACCGACGACGTCGCCGCCGGGCGGTCCGGTTGCGCCAGCAATGCGACGCCGCCGCCGACACCGGCAGAGACCATCGCCAGCGCAAGTGCACCCACGGTCAAAACACCTGCGCGCGAGGGCTTTTGGGCAGATGGCCCCGACGGACCACCGGCCATCGGCTGCGGTGCGCCCCGGTAGGGGTCGTGGGGCGCGCGGAACGGCGCATGCTGCTGCTGTTGCTGCTGCTGGGTCGCATAGCGCCAGTCGTATGGCTGCTGATAGTGGCCTGGTCGCTGCGCACCGGGGTACCCCGGCACCGCGTTCTCATGGCCGCCGGGCCGACGACCCGGCTGCGGTGGCGGCGACGAATACCTCGGGTGGTTTGTCATAGCGCTGCGGTGCTCTTCTTTCTGCCAGTCGGCGTACGTGCGTCGTTAGGACAACGGTCAAACCACGTCCAACGTGCCCAAGTGGGCTGAGAATCCACTTAGAGAACCTTCGGGACATGCTCTGAGTTGTTTTCCCCTGGATGCGCCCACTAATCATCGGCGACATCGGGCCGGGCCACGCCGACGTCAGCGCGGCGTGTCGGTCACCGCCACGGGGCTGCCGGGCAAGACGACGTGCATGGCGGTGCCCGGCGGCTGCCCGCCGGGCACGGCGTCCGCTACCCACAGTGTGCCGCCGTGTTTGACGACAATCTGCTTGACGATCGCCAACCCCAGCCCCGAACCTGGCATTGCACGTGCCTGCGCCGACCGGAAGAACCGCTCGAATACCAATTGCCGTTCCTGCGGCGGAATCCCCGGACCCTCGTCGGACACCACCAACTCGGCATGCACCGGATCGATCTGAGACATCCGCACCCCGACACGTCCGTCGGGCGGGCTCCATTTCGCTGCGTTGTCGAGAAGGTTGAGTACTGCGCGGCCCAGACCGGCGCCGTCCCCGTATACCTGCCACGGTGCGACGTCCACGTCGAACTCAATATCGTTGCGTCGGCGGCGAACTCGCTCAAGGGAACGGTCGATGATCTCGGTCATGTCGACCGGTTCGTGGATGACCACGCCTGCGTCGTCGCGGGTCAGGTCCACCAGATCGCCTACCAGCGTGGACAATTCCTGAATCTGGGCGATCACGTCCGCGCGCAGCCCGGCCATCTCTTCGTCAGGTAACCGTGGCGCGCCCGGCTCCATCGACGCCATCAGCAGTTCCACGTTCGTGCGCAGCGACGTCAGCGGTGTGCGCAGTTCGTGTCCGGCGTCGGTGACCAACCGGGCCTGCTGGTCCCGCGACTCAGCGAGGGCGCGCAGCATCATGTTGAAAGCTTCGGTGAGCCTGGCCAGTTCGTCGCTTCCGATGACCGGGATCGGCCGTAGGTCGTCGGTGCGGGCCACCCGTTCGGCGGCCTCGGTCAGCCGCGCCACCGGGCGCAGACCCGCGCGGGCGACCGCGCCGCCGGCCATGGCGGCCACCACCACGCCGATGCCGCCGACGATCGACAACACCGTGCCCAACCGTTTGAGCACCTGCGCGGTGGGCGCCATGCTCTTGGAAATCAGCAACGAGCTGTCGTTGGACAGCCGCATCGCCAGCACCCGCTGGTGGTTGGCGGTGCGCAAGGACATGATCAAGTCGCCCCGCAGCACCGCCTTCTCGGGCTCGCCGAGCGGCAGCGTCTCACCGCGTTGGTTGGCGGTGTAAATGGCCCGGCCGGGGATCACCAGCATCGCGTTCACGTCGGAGTAGGCGGTGCCCTCGATCGCCTTGCTCGGATCGACTTGCAGCGAGCCGCTTTCGATCAACAGCCGGGCCCGGCTGCGCAGTTGGTTGTCGACGTCGTCGTAGAGCGCCCGGGAGACCACCGCCCAGACCGCGACGGCCATCAACACCACCACCATCGCGACCATCGACATGGCGAGCAACATCACCCGCCAGCGCAGGGATACGGATTTGGTGGTCGGCACCTCCGGCGGAGGCCGAAATCCGTAGTTCGGGGCGGACATCAGGGCGGGGTCTCGCGCAACACATAACCCACCCCGCGCACGGTGTGGATCAGTCGCGGCTCTCCTTCGGCCTCTGTTTTGCGGCGGAGGTATCCGACATACACCTCGAGGGCGTTGCCGGACGTCGGGAAGTCGAAGCCCCACACTTCCTCGAGGATGCGGCTGCGGGTCAGGACCCGGCGCGGGTTCGCGATGAGCATCTCCAGCAACGCGAACTCGGTGCGCGTCAGGCTGATCTCGCGCTGCCCGCGGGTGACCTCGCGGGTGGCTGGGTCCAGCGACAGGTCCGAGAACGTCAACGCGGGCGAGTCTTCGCCATCGTCGGAGGAGGTGCGCCGCAGCAAGGCACGCATGCGGGCGAGCAACTCCTCGAGGGCGAATGGTTTGGGCAGGTAGTCGTCGGCGCCGGCGTCGAGTCCGGCCACCCGCTCCGATACCGAGTCGCGCGCGGTCAACACCAGGATCGGCAGATCGTCGCCGGTGCTGCGCAGCTGACGGCACACCTCGAGGCCGTCGAGGCGCGGCATCATCACGTCCAGCACCAGCGCGTCGGGCCGGTTGTTGGTGATCAGTTCGAGGGCTTCGACACCGTCTTGAGCCAGCTCGACCGAGTATCCGTTGAACGATAGCGAGCGGCGCAGGGATTCGCGCACCGCGCGATCGTCGTCGACGACAAGTATGCGCACAGCCACAGTGTCATCTCCCTATCTGAGAGTGACCTGAGAGGCGCGCCGGAACAACTACCTGCGGTCGAGGTCGATCAAGCCGAGCCGAGCAGCTTTGAGCAGCCGCCGGGGCACCTTGTGTTCGCGGCCCGAAACCGTGACGCTGACCAGTTCGGGGCGCTTGGCCTTCCACTGCGAGCGACGGCTACGGGTGTTTGCGCGCGACACTCTGCGCTTGGGCACAGCCATGATCGAAGTCTCCTCGTGAGGGGGTCACCGGCCGGGCCGGAAATCCAACTTGCGCCGCCGGCAAGCCCGGCGTCGACAATTGCCCTTCAGGATAGCCCCCACGCTGCGTAGCCTCCAAAATTGCGGAGTGCCTTGACGCGATACCGCTGGTACTCGCTAACCTACCGGTTGGTCGGCACGGCGTGCCGGTGACGCGATGGGAGGCCTGGTGACTGGTCCGGTCCGCATCGGCAACTGCTCCGGGTTCTACGGCGATCGGCTCTCGGCGATGCGCGAGATGCTCACCGGCGGCGATCTGGACTACCTCACCGGCGACTACCTGGCCGAGCTGACCATGTTGATCCTGGCCCGCGACCGTGCCAAGGCGCCCGATCGCGGCTACGCCAAGACGTTCGTCAAGCAACTCGAGGACTGTCTGGGCCTGGCGCTGGACCGGGGCGTGCGCATCGTCGCCAACGCGGGCGGGCTCAACCCGGCGGGCCTGGCCGACGCGGTGCGCGGGCTCGCCGAACGGCTGGGGTTGACGGTGAACGTCGGACATGTCGAGGGCGACGACCTGCTGTCCCGGGCCGACGAACTCGGCTTCGGAGTCGCGTCGGCGGCGACATCAGGCACAGAGTCGGTGCTGGCCGCCAACGCCTACCTCGGAGCGTGGGGCATCGTCGAGTGCCTGAACGCCGGCGCCGACGTCGTCGTCACCGGCCGGGTGACCGACGCGTCGGTGATCGTCGGGCCTGCCGCCGCCCACCACGGGTGGAAGCGCACCGACTACGACCGGCTGGCCGGGGCGATCGCCGCGGGCCATGTGATCGAGTGCGGCGCGCAGGCCACCGGCGGCAACTACGCGTTCTTCACCGAAATCCCGGACCTGGTGCGCCCGGGCTTTCCGCTCGCCGAGATCGATCCCGACGGGTCGTCGGTCATCACCAAACACCCGGGCACCGGCGGCGCGGTCACCGTCGACACCGTCACCGCGCAGTTTCTCTACGAGATCAGCGGCGCGCGATACGCCAACCCGGATGCGACGCTTCGGGTCGACACCGTCGAGCTGTCCTCCGAGGGCCCCGACCGGGTGCGCATCAGCGGGGTTCGTGGTGAGCCGCCGCCGCCGACGCTGAAGGTGTCGCTCAACAGCATCGGCGGATTCCGCAACGAGATGACGTTGGTGCTGACCGGGCTCGATATCGAGGCCAAGGCCGAGCTGGTGCGCAGGCAGCTGGAGAGCAGCATCACGGTCAAACCCGCGCAGATGCAGTGGACCCTGGCGCGCACTGACCAGCCGGACGCCGACACCGAGGAAACCGCCAGCGCACTGCTGCGCTGCGTGGTGCGCGATCCGGATCCCGCCAACGTCGGACGTAAATTCTCTTCGGCCGCCGTCGAACTCGCGTTGTCGAGTTATCCGGGCTTTCACGCCACCAGCCCGCCGGGCGACGGTCAGGTCTACGGGGTGTTTCGGCCGGCATACGTCCCGGCCAAGGAGGTGCCGCACGTCGCCGTGCACGCCGACGGCACCCGTGTCGCCATCGCGCCGGCCACCGAGGTTGTGGAGTTGGCGCCCGTCGCGCCGCCGGCCCTGCCCGAGCCGTTGCCGTCCGGGAAAACCCGGCGGGTGCCGCTCGGCACGATCGCCGGGGCCCGCAGCGGCGACAAAGGTGGCAGCGCCAACGTGGGCGTGTGGGTGCGGACCGGTCCGCAGTGGCGTTGGCTGGTGCACACTTTGACCGTGGACAAGCTGCGTGAATTGTTGCCGGAGACCGCCGAATTGCCCGTCACCAGGCATGTGCTGCCCAATCTGCGCGCGGTCAACTTCGTCATCGACGACATCCTCGGCGAGGGCGTGGCGTATCAGGCGCGCTTCGACCCACAGGCCAAAGGCCTTGGGGAATGGCTGCGCAGCCGCAGTGTCGACATACCCGAGGAGCTGTTGGCGTGAGCATCTGGCACACCCCCGAACGCGACCAGCTGCGAAAGTCGGTGCGCGCGTTCGCCGAACGCGAGATCCTGCCACACATCGACGAGTGGGAGCACAGCGGCGAGCTGCCCCGCGACCTGCACCGCGCAGCCGGTGAGGCCGGCCTGCTGGGCGCCGGGTTTTCCGAAGCCGTCGGTGGAGGCGGCGGCGACGGCGCAGACGCGGTGATCATCTGCGAGGAGATGCACCAGGCGGGTTGTCCCGGCGGTGTGTTCGCATCGCTGTTCACCTGCGGAATCTCGGTGCCGCACATGATCGCATCCAACGATCAGCGGTTGGTCGACACCTACGTGCGGCCCACACTTGCCGGCGAGCTGATCGGCAGCCTCGCGATCACCGAACCCGGCGGCGGCTCCGACGTCGGACATCTGACCACCCGCGCTGAGCGTGACGGCGATGACTACCTCATCAACGGCGCCAAGACCTACATCACCTCCGGGGTGCGGGCAGACTACGTCGTCACCGCGGTACGCACGGGCGGGCCTGGTGCGGCCGGGGTTTCGCTGATCGTCGTCGACAAGGGCACACCGGGCTTCGAGGTGACCCGCAAACTCGACAAGATGGGCTGGCGGTCCTCGGACACCGCCGAGCTGTCCTACACCGATGTGCGGGTGCCCGCCACGAACCTCGTCGGCGCCGAGAACTCCGGCTTCCTGCAGATCGCCGGGGCGTTCGTCGCCGAACGCGTCGGGCTGGCCGCGCAGGCCTACGCCAGCGCGCAACGGTGCCTCGACCTGACCGTGCAGTGGTGCCGCGACCGCGAGACGTTCGGCAGACCGCTGATCTCCCGCCAGCAGGTGCAGAACACGTTGGCGGAGATGGCACGTCGCATCGACGTGGCGCGGGTGTACACCCACCACGTCGTGGAGCGGCAGCTTTCGGGCGAGACGAACCTGATCGCCGAGGTGTGCTTCGCCAAGAACACCGCCGTGGAGGCCGGCGAATGGGTCGCCAACCAGGCGGTGCAATTGTTCGGCGGCATGGGCTATATGGCCGAATCCGAGGTCGAACGCCAGTACCGCGATATGCGCATCCTCGGAATCGGCGGGGGCACCACCGAAATCCTCACCGCGCTGGCCGCCAAGACGTTGGGGTACCAGTCATGACGGCGTTGAAGTCGACCCTCGACACCAATTCGAAGGGCTACCGCGAGGCCGCCGCCGCGATGGCCGACAAACTGGCCGAGCTCGACGCCGAGCACACCAAGGCGCTGGCCGGCGGCGGCGAGAAGTACGTCGCGCGCCACCACCAGCGCGGCAAGATGACCGCCCGTGAGCGCATCGAGTTGCTTGTCGACCCGGATTCACCGTTTCTGGAGCTGAGCCCGCTGGCGGCATACGGCAGCGAATTCACGGTCGGCGCCAGCGTGGTCGTCGGAATCGGCGCGGTGAGCGGGGTCGAGTGCATGCTCGTGGCCAACGACCCGACGGTCAAGGGCGGCACCAGCAATCCGTGGACGCTGAAGAAGGTGTTGCGGGCCAACCAGATTGCCTTGGAGAACCGGTTGCCGCTCATCTCGCTGGTGGAGTCCGGCGGCGCCGATCTGCCCACCCAGAAGGAGATCTTCATCCCGGGCGGGCAGATGTTTCGCGACCTCACCCGGCTCTCGGCCGCCGGCATCCCGACGATCGCGCTGGTGTTCGGCAACTCCACCGCCGGCGGCGCGTACATACCCGGGATGTCGGACCACGTGGTGATGATCAAGGAACGCTCGAAGGTGTTTCTGGCCGGGCCACCGCTGGTCAAGATGGCCACCGGCGAGGAATCCGACGACGAATCCCTGGGCGGCGCCGAAATGCACGCTCGCACATCCGGTTTAGCGGACTATTTCGCCGTCGACGAACGGGACGCGGTCCGGATCGGGCGCCGCATCGTGGCCCGGTTGAACTGGCGCAAGCACGGCCATGCACCCGCACCGGTCACCGAACCGCTGTACGACGCAGACGAACTCGTCGGCATCGTGCCTCCTGATCTGCGGGTGCCGTTCGACCCGCGCGAGGTGATCGCCCGCATCGTCGACGGCTCGGACTTCGACGAGTTCAAGGCGTCCTACGGCTCGTCGCTGGTGACCGGATGGGCGACGCTGCACGGATATCCGATCGGCATCCTGGCAAACCACCGCGGGGTGCTGTTCTCCGCGGAGTCCCAGAAGGCCACCCAGTTCATCCAGCTGGCCAATCGCTCCGACACCCCACTGTTGTTCCTGCACAACACCACCGGGTACATGGTCGGCAAAGCCTACGAAGAAGGCGGGATGATCAAACACGGGTCGATGATGATCAACGCCGTCTCGAACTCGACCGTCCCGCACATCTCCCTGCTGATCGGCGCCTCCTACGGCGCGGGCCACTACGGCATGTGCGGCCGCGCCTACGACCCGCGCTTCCTGTTCGCCTGGCCCAGCGCGAAGTCTGCGGTGATGGGCGGCACACAGCTGGCTGGCGTGCTTTCGATCGTCAGCCGCGCCGCCGCCGAGGCCCGCGGCCAGCAGTTCGACGAGGACGCCGATGCGGCCCTGCGCGCCGCGGTGGAAGCCCAGATCGAGGCCGAGTCGCTGCCGATGTTTTTGAGCGGGCGCCTCTATGACGACGGGGTGATCGATCCGCGCGACACCCGCACTGTGTTGGGAATGTGTCTGTCCGCCATCGCCAATGGCCCGATCGAGGGGACGTCGAACTTCGGCGTCTTCCGGATGTGAGCATGATGGTGATTTCGGTGCGGTTAGCAGCGGTGAGCGCAGGTTTGCGCACCGAAATCGCCGGAGGAGGGGGCGAATGATCACCCGCGTACTGGTCGCCAACCGCGGCGAGATCGCCCGCCGGGTGTTCGCCACCTGCCGGCGCCTGGGCATCGGCACCGTCGCCGTCTACACCGACCCCGACGCCGGGTCACCGCATGTGGCCGAGGCCGACGCCCGTGTGCGCCTCGAAGGCACCCGCGGATACCTCGACGCCGCCCAGCTGATCGCGGCGGCCCGGGCCGCGGACGCCGACGCCGTACATCCCGGCTACGGATTCCTCTCGGAGAACGCCGAATTCGCCGCTGCGGTGCAGGACGCGGGGTTGACGTGGATCGGCCCGCCGGTCGCGGCGGTGGCCGCCATGGGCTCCAAGATCGAGGCGAAGAAGTTGATGGCCGCCGCCGGTGTGCCGGTGCTGGCCGAACTCGATCCCGAGACGGTCACGGCCGATCAGCTGCCGGTGCTGATCAAGGCGTCTGCGGGTGGCGGCGGCCGGGGTATGCGGGTGGTCCGCGACCTCGCTGAGCTGGCCGACCAGGTCGAGGCCGCGCGGCGAGAAGCGCAGTCGGCCTTCGGTGATCCGACGGTGTTCTGCGAGCGCTACCTGGCCACCGGTCATCACGTCGAGGTGCAGGTGCTCGCCGACGGTCACGGCACCGTGTGGGCCGTCGGCGAACGCGAATGCTCGATCCAGCGCAGGCACCAGAAGATCGTCGAAGAGGCGCCGTCGCCGCTCGTCGAGCGCATCCCCGGGATGCGCGCCAAGCTGTTCGACGCCGCACGGCTGGCGGCACGGGCCATCGACTACACCGGTGCGGGCACCGTCGAGTTCATGGCCGACGGGTCGGGTGAGTTCTTCTTCCTCGAAATGAACACCCGGCTGCAGGTAGAACATCCGGTCACCGAGCTCACCACGGGACTGGATCTCGTCGAGCTGCAAATGCAGATCGCCGACGGTGGCCACCTCGACCCCGAGCCGCCGCCGTCGCGCGGCTACTCGATCGAGGCCCGCCTCTACGCCGAGGACCCGGCCAAGGGTTGGCAGCCCCAGGCCGGCACGGTGCACCGCTTCGAGATTCCCGGCAACGTCCGCGTGGACTCCGGGATCGTAGACGGATCAACGGTTTCCATCTACTACGACCCGATGCTGGCCAAAGTGATCTCCTACGCCCAGACCCGTAGCCGGGCTGCCGGTGCGCTCGCCGACGCGTTGGCCCGCGCCCGCATCCACGGCGTGCGCACCAACCGCGACCTGCTGGTCAACGTGTTGCGGCATCCAGCGTTCCTCGACGGCGCCACCGACACCGCGTTCTTCGAGGCGCACGGCCTGGCCGCGTTGGCGGCGCCGCTGAGCGACGACCGGGTCGTCACCTTGAGCGCTGTCGCTGCCGCGTTCGCCGATGCCGCGCAAAACCGTGCTGACGCACCGGTGTTCGCCGCCGTACCCAGCGGGTGGCGCAACTTGGCTTCAGGATTCCAGACCAAACGCTACGGCGATGCCGCGGGCGCTGAACACGAGGTGCGGTACCGGTTCACCCGCGCCGGGGTGGAGCTGCCCGACGTGGCCGGGGTGACTATGGTGTCCAGCACACCGCAACGTGTCGTGCTGCGGGTGGACGGGGTGGATCGCCCGTTCGACGTCGCCCGCTACCGCGATGACGTGTTCGTCGACTCACCCCTGGGGCCGGTGCAGCTGGTTGCGCTGTCACAGTTCCCGGATCCGGACGCCGCCGTCGCGCACGGTTCGCTGCTGGCCCCCATGCCGGGCTCGGTGCTGCGCATCGGCGCAGCGGTCGGCGACCGGGTCAGCTCAAGGCAGCCGCTGGTGTGGCTCGAGGCGATGAAGATGGAGCACACCGTGACCGCCCCCGCCGCCGGTGTGCTCGCCGAACTCAACGTCGAACCCGGCCAGCAGGTCGAAGTCGGCACCGTGCTTGCCCGGGTGGACACCGAAGAAGGAGATTCCTGATGAGCAGCTTCGTCGAGACCGAGGAGCAGCAGGCGCTACGCCAGGCCGTCGCCGCGATGGCGGCCAACTACGGCCAGGACTACTACCTGGAGAAGGCCCGCGCCGGTGAGCACACCACCGAATTATGGCAGGAGGCAGGCAAACTCGGATTCCTCGGGGTGAACCTGCCCGAGGAGTACGGCGGCGGCGGCGCCGGCATGTACGAGCTGTCGCTGGTGATGGAGGAGATGGCCGCCGCCGGTTCGGCGCTGCTGATGATGGTGGTGTCACCGGCGATCAACGGCACGATCATCTCCAAGTTCGGCACCGACGACCAGAAGCAGCGGTGGCTGACCGGCCTGGCGGACGGCTCGATCACGATGGCCTTCGCGATCACCGAACCCGACGCCGGGTCCAACAGCCACCGCATCACCACCACGGCCCGCCGCGACGGCTCCGACTGGATCCTGTCCGGACAAAAGGTGTTCATCTCCGGCATCGACCAGGCGCAGGCCGTGCTGGTCGTGGGCCGCACCGAAGAGGCCAAAACCGGGAACCTCCGGCCGGCGCTGTTCATCGTGCCCACCGATGCGAAAGGGTTGAGCGCGACCAAGATCGAGATGGAGCTGATCAGCCCCGAGAGCCAGTTCCAGGTGTTCCTCGACGACGTGCGGTTGCCGTCCGACGCGCTGGTCGGATCCGAGGACGCGGCGATCGCGCAGCTGTTCGCGGGGCTGAACCCGGAGCGGATCATGGGCGCGGCCAGCGCGGTCGGCATGGGCCGCTTCGCGATCACCAAGGCCGTCGACTACGTCAAAACCCGCCAAGTGTGGAAGACGCCGATCGGTGCGCACCAGGGTCTGTCACATCCGTTGGCGCAGAACCACATCGAGATCGAGCTGGCCAAGCTGATGATGCAGAAGGCCGCCGCGCTCTACGACAGCGGCGATGACGCCGGCGCCGCCGAAGCCGCGAACATGGCCAAGTACGCCGCGGGTGAGGCGTCGGTGCGCGCGGTCGACCAGTCCGTCCAATCGTTGGGCGGCAACGGGTTGACCAAGGAGTACGGCATCGCCGCGGCGGTGACCGCGTCGAAGCTGGCGCGCATCGCCCCGGTCAGCCGGGAGATGGTGCTCAACTTCGTCGCGCAGACCTCGCTGGGCCTGCCGAGGTCGTACTGATGAGCACCCTGGTCCGCTACCGCGTCGACGGTCCGGTCGCACGGCTCACGCTGGACTCCCCGGAGAACCGCAACGCGCTGTCCACCGAGCTGGTGAACCAACTGCACCAGGGCCTGACCGACGCCGTCGCCGAACCCGCGGCACGGGTCGTCGTACTCGGCCATACCGGCGGAACCTTCTGTGCGGGAGCCGATTTAGGAGAGGCGGCAGGCCGCGACCCCAGCGATGTCGCCGTCGACCGCGCGCGTGAGGCGACCCGGTTGCTGCGCCGCATCCTCGAGTTGCCGATACCCGTCATCGGCGCGGTCGACGGGCACGTCCGCGCGGGTGGGCTCGGTCTGGTCGGCGCCTGCGATATCGCGGTGGCCGGACCGACGAGCACGTTCGCGCTGACCGAGGCGCGCATCGGCGTCGCCCCGTCGATCATCTCGCTGACCCTGCTGCCCAAGATGACCGCCCGCTCCGCCGGCCGGTACTTCCTGACCGGGGAGAAGTTCGGCGCCCGCCAAGCCGCGGAGATCGGACTGGTCACCCTCGCCGCCGACGACGTCGACGCCACCGTGGCCGAGCTGGCCGCCGCCATCGGCAAGGGATCGCCCCAGGGGCTTGCGGCCGCCAAGGCCTTGACGACGGCGCGCATACTGGATGGGTTCGACCGCCACGCCGACGAGCTGACCAAACAATCCGCCGAGCTGTTCGTCTCCGAGGAGGCCCGCGAAGGCATGATGGCGTTCCTGCAGAAGCGGCCACCGGCCTGGGTGAGCTGATGGCGCACAGCGTTCTCGTCACCGGAGCCACCGGCACGCTGGGGCACTGTGTGGTCCCCGAAGCCGTCGACGCCGGGCATCAGGTGAGAGCGCTCAGCCGCAAGAACCGGGTCGGCTACACCGGAGTGCACTGGGCCCAGGGCGACCTGCACAGCGGCACGGGCCTGGACGCGGCGCTGGACGGGATCGACGTGGTGGTCAACTGCGCGACACAACCCACCGGCGGCAAGGACGTCACCTCGACGGAAAACCTGGTGGCGGCGGCACGCCGCGCCGGGGTCGGACACATCGTGCACGTGTCGATCGTGGGCATCGACCGCATCCCGCTGCCGTACTACCGGACCAAACTGCGCGTCGAACAGGTCCTGGAGACGTCGGGCGTCGGCCACACCGTGCTGCGCGCCACACAGTTTCACGACCTCATCCGCGCCACGTTCGCGATCCAGCGGTTCTTCCCCGTGCTGTGCGCGCTGCGCGGGGTGCGGTTCCAGCCGATCGACACCCACGACGTTGCCGCGCGCCTCGTCGAGTTGGTCGACGCCGAGCCGGCCGGCCGGGCCCCCGACATCGGCGGCCCCACCGTGCACACCCACGCAGAGCTGGGGCGGATTTACCTCGCGGCGCGCGGCAGCCGTCGCGGAGCGGTGGCGCTGCCGGTGCCGGGCCGCATCGCCGCCGCTGTCCGCGCAGGCGCCAACCTCGTGCCGGACAACCCGGCGGGCACCGTCGGCTTCGCTGAATACCTGACCCAGAAGGCATAAAGTTTGACCATCTACATGCTTCGCCAACGGCGGTGGGGGCACAGTTTGGACAAGTACCTTGCATGTGCCAGCGTTCGTCGTAGGCTCGTATTCGATGAGTACCCCAGCGTCGCGGAACGGTTCCATGCGTGCTGCTGACACCGATCGGATTCAGGTAGCACAGTTGCTGACGGACGCCGCCGCGCACGGGCGGCTGCAGCTGAGCGAATACGAAGATCGGCTGGCCAAGGCATACGCGGCGCAGACGTACGACGAACTCGACCGATTGTCGGCCGATCTGCCGGGCGCGTTCAGCCGCGGCCGCACCGGCGGCCCGTGCCGGCCTGCCCCTTCGACGATGCTGCTGGCAATCATGAGCGGCTTCGAACGCCGCGGCCGGTGGAACGTTCCCGAGCGGATGACGACGGTCGCACTCTTCGGCGGCGGCATGGTGGACCTGCGCTACGCCGACTTCACCTCACCGGAGGTGGAGATCCACTCCTACTCGGTCTTCGGCGGGCAGACGATCCTGGTGCCGCCCGAGGTCAACGTCGACCTGCGCGGTGTCGGGGTGATGGGCCGCTTCGAGCACGCCGTCAGCGGCGAGGGCTCCACCGGCGCGCCGTGTGTGCGCATCCGCGGTTTCTCGTTGTTCGGCAATGTCGGCGTCAAGCGCAAGAAGCGCAAACCCGCCTGACTCTTGCTGCGCGAAACCGACGATATGGTGGTTCGAAACCCGGAAAAGCAGCCATTGCGTCGGCCTCGACGCACCGGCGAGCGGGGCTAGCGGCGGCGCCGGGAGCGCAGATAGTCGCCGACGACCGCGGCGCCCAACCCGTCGAGGTCCGGCTCCACCACGCGTCCCTCCACCCGACGTGCCACCTGGTCGATGAACCGGGCCAGGCCGGGGTCAGTGCCCAGCCGGAAGATCGTCACCTGCGCACCCAAGTTGGCCACGTCGTCGAAGGCCTTGACGGTGTGGGCGATGGTGCGCGGATGCGGCGGGTAATCAAAGAACACCGCGGTGCCGTCGCCGTCGCCGAAGTCTTCCAGGTGCGCGGTCGGCTCACCGTCGGTGACCACCAGCACCACCGGTTGCGCGTTGGGATGGCGGCGCAGGTGCCGGGCCGCCAGGGCCAGCGCGTGGTGCAGGTTGGTGCCCTGTTCGTAGACGCCCTCGAGGCCGGTGAGTTCCGCGGTGGACACGGTGCGCGCGTAGCGGCCGAACGCGATGATCGACAACGCATCCGAACGGAATCGGGTGCTGACCAGATGGCTGAGCGCCAGCGCCGTGCGTTTCATCGGCAGCCACCGGTTCTCCATCACCATCGAGAACGAGGTGTCCACCAGCAGCGCGACGGCCGCCTGCGTGCGGGTCTCGGTCTCGGAGATCTCGACATCGTCGACGGTGATGTTCAGCGGCAGCGCCGCAGTCCCCGAGCCGGCCTGGCGCAGCACCGCGTTGGTGAGGGTGCGGGTGACGTTCCACGGCTCGGTATCGCCGAACGACCAGGGTCGTGTCGCTCCGGTGAGCTCACCGGCCGCACCGGCGCGCCGGGTCTCCCGCTCACCGTGACGACCCGAAAGCTGCTGTGCCACATCACGTAACGCCGCCTGGCCGAGCTGACGCATGGCCTTGGGTGACAACCGCCACTGCCCGTCGGCGCCGCGGTCCAGAAAGCCCTGATCCATCAACGCTCGCTCGAGTTCGGCCAGCGTGCGCGCGTCGACGGCCGCATCCTCGCCGAGCTGGCGGGCCAGCATGTCCAGGTCGACATCTTCCATCGTGGCGCCCGCGTAGCTCTGCGACAGCGCCTCGGCGAGCTGTTCGAGTTCGGCGATGTCGCCGAGCGCCTGAGCGCCTTCACCCATTCCGAGCGGGTTGTCGCCGGAGAACTGTGACGAGCCGGTCCAGTCCTCTCCTGGCCGCGCGGCCTGCAGGTGGCCGTCGAGCCGGTTGAGCGCGTTCATCAGCGAGGGCGAACCGAACGCCTGCTGCGCCAACGCATCCAGCTCCGCGCGCTGTTCATCCGAGAGGCTGTTGCGGAACCGCTGCGCGGCGGCCGCCCGCTGGGCCAACGAGTCCAGCAACTCCTCGACGTTGCGCGGGTTCTCGGGAAAGAACTCGCCATGCTTGTCCATGAAGTTTTGAAAATCTTCTGGGGAGTCCTGTCCTTTTGAGTGCTTGTCGAGCAGGTCGTTGAGGTCGTCGAGCATCTCGTTGACTCGTTGACGGTCCTCGTCGGTGGCGTTCTCCAACGCCTGCTTCATCCCGGCGAACCGCTGGTCGAGCATTTCGCGGCCCAGCAGATCCTTGATCTGCTCGTAGGATTCGCGCGCCTCCGGACTGCGCCACTGGTAGTCGCCGAGTTCCTGGACGGCCTTGGCCGGCGACGACGGCAGGTTCTCGATGCGCATCTCCTGAAAGCGCGCGTCGTCGTCGAGCGCGCGAGCCAGTTCCTTGCGCTCGGCCAGCACCGCGTCGTCGAGAAGCTTTTTGATCTGCTGCAGTGTGCCGTCGAGATTATTGCGCTGCAACAGTTCTCGACGACGACGGTTGGCCTCGGCGGCCAGCTTGTCGGCGCCGCGCATGTTCTGGGTGCCGCGGCGCAGCATCTCGGCCAGCGCACGGCGGGGCGAGCTGCCCTCCATGACGTCCTGGCCGATCTGTTCGAGCGCCTCGCGCAGGTCGACGGGCGGTGCCAGCGGATCGGGTCCGCCGGTGTACCGCGAATAGCGCGAGGTCCGTTTAACCATAGACAGTTTCGCCTTCGCCGGATTCCTTGTCGATGCGCTTGGCCAGATACAGCGCCTCCAGCGCCAACTCGACCGCGGCGGCGCGTTGCCCGTCGGTCGTGGCCTCGAGCCGCTTCTGGACCTCGGCGATCGCCGGCACTTCGGGCACGGCCGCCAGCACCTCGCGCGCCGACACCCGTTCGCCCGTGGTGACCGCTGAGCCGTTCTCGATGGCCACCACCAGCGGGCCGACGTCGATGCCGCCCAGGAGCCGCTGCGCGGTGTCGGCGGTGGCGCGGCGCAGCAGGTGCTCGAGCACCGCCTGCTCGCGGCCCTCTTCACCGGTCTCGAACTCGAGCTTGCCGCGCAGCACGTCGGTCACGGTGCCTAGGTCGACGACGCGCGCCACCGGATTCTCTTCGCCCAGCACGGCCGAGCGGTGCCGCGCGGCCGCGGCGACGGTTTCGGCGGCCGCGATCGCGAACCGCGCCGAGACCCCCGACCGCTGATCGATCGACCGCGACTCGCGCAGGTAGCGGGCGAACCGGGCCAGCACCGCGAGCAGGTACTCGGGCACCTCGGCCGAAAGCTGCGCTTCCTGCTTGATGACGCCGACCTCGGCATCGAGTTCCAGCGGGTAGTGGGTGCGGATCTCGGCGCCGAACCGGTCCTTCAGCGGGGTGATGATGCGGCCCCGGTTGGTGTAGTCCTCGGGGTTGGCGCTGGCCACCACGAGCACGTCGAGCGGCAGCCGCAGGGTGTATCCGCGCACCTGGATGTCGCGCTCTTCCATCACGTTGAGCATCGCGACCTGGATGCGCTCGGCGAGGTCGGGCAGTTCATTGATGGCGACGACGCCGCGGTGGGCGCGCGGGATCAGCCCGTAGGCGATGGTCTCGGGGTCGCCGAGGCTGCGGCCTTCGGCCACCTTGATCGGGTCGATGTCGCCGACCAGGTCGGCGACGCTGGTGTCGGGGGTGGCCAGCTTCTCGGTGTAGCGCTCGCTGCGGTGCCGCCACACGATGGGCAGGTCGTCGCCCGAGTCGGAGGTGCGCCGGATCGATTCGGGGGTGATCGGGCTGTACGGGTGCTCACCGAGTTCGGAGCCGTCGATAATCGGCGTCCACTCGTCGAGCAGACCGATCAGCGCGCGCAGCAGCCGCGTCTTACCCTGGCCGCGTTCACCGAGCAACACGACGTCGTGACCAGCGATCAGGGCCCGCTCGAGCTGCGGGATCACGGTGTCCTCGAAACCGAGGATGCCCGGCCATGGATCGCGGCCCTCGCTGAGGGCGGCCAGCAAGTTGTCCCGGATTTCCTGCTTCACGCCCCGCTCGCGATGGCCGGAGGCTCTCAGCTCGCCGACGGTACGGGGCAGATCACGTGGTTGAGTCACTCCTCCAAGTTACGCAACTGCGCGACCGTGCGCGTCGGAGGCCGACACGCCGCGACGAGATGCGAGTTTGCGCACGCTCGCGGCACCAGCGATCTCAGTGCGCGAAATGCCGGGCGCCGGTGAGGTAGAGCGTGATGCCTGCCTTGGTGGCGGCCTCGGTGACCTGATCGTCGCGTACCGATCCGCCGGGGTGGACGACGGCCGTCACCCCGCCGTCGATGAGCGTCTGGAGCCCGTCGGGGAACGGGAAGAACGCATCGGAGGCCGCGACGGCGCCGCGCACCCGCTCCCCGGCGCGCTGCACCGCCAGCCGCGCGGCGTCGACCCGGTTGACTTGACCCATGCCCACCCCGACGGTGGCGCCGTCGGCGGCCACGACGATCGCGTTGGACTTCACCGCCCGACACACCCGCCAGGCGAACTTCAGATCGGCCAGCGTCGCGGGGTCCGCCGGTGAGCCGGTCGCGAGTTCCCAGTTGACGGGGTCGTCGCCGGGCGCGGTGAACGCGTCGCGCTGCTGCACCAGCAGGCCGCCGCTGAGCTGCCGGAACTCCGCACCGCCCGGTTGCGGTTCGGAGGCGACCAGCACCCGGATGTTCTTCTTGCGGGTGAGCACTTCCACCGCGCCCGGTTCGTAGGCGGGCGCGATGATCACCTCGGTGAAGATGTCGGCGACGGTTTCGGCCATCTCGACGCTGACCGTGGTGTTGGCGGCGATCACCCCGCCGAACGCCGACAGCGGATCGCATTCGTGGGCCTTGCGGTGCGCGTCGGCCACCGAGACCGACGAGACGGCGATGCCACACGGGTTGGCGTGCTTGATGATTGCGACGCAGATGTCCTCGTGGTCGAACGCCGCGCGCCAGGCCGCGTCGGCGTCGGTGTAGTTGTTGTAGGACATCTCCTTGCCGTGCAGTTGTTCGGCCTGCGCCAGCCCGGGCCACGCCGCGTCGTCGCGGTACAGCGCCGCCTGCTGGTGCGGGTTCTCGCCGTAGCGCAGCACGGCCTCACGACGCCACGTCGCACCCAGCCACTGCGGCAGCGCCGTGGACGCCGGCCCGCCCTCGGGCGCCAGCACCGAGCCCATCCACGACGCCACCGCGACGTCGTACTCGGCGGTGTGCCGAAACGCCAACGCCGCCAGCTTCTTTCGTTCATCGAGGGTGAATCCTCCTGCGCG
Source organism: Mycolicibacterium sp. XJ879 (assembly GCF_053483935.1). NCBI lineage: Bacteria > Bacillati > Actinomycetota > Actinomycetes > Mycobacteriales > Mycobacteriaceae > Mycobacterium > Mycolicibacterium sp. XJ879. The sequence goes on along the minus strand of NZ_JBEFTH010000006.1, from coordinate 235,366 downwards.
CACGGCGGCGAGCACCCCGTCGTAGCCCAGCGGGTCGACGGCGACGGCGACGCTGGGATGGTTCTTGGCGGCGGCGCGGACCATGGAGGGTCCGCCGATGTCGATCTGTTCGACGCACTCGTCGATGCCCGCACCGGAGGCGACGGTCTCGGTGAACGGATACAGGTTCACCACGACGAGTTCGAATGCGGCGACTCCGAGTTCGGCCAGCGCCGAAACATGTTCGGGTTTGCGCTGATCGGCCAGCAAACCGGCGTGCACGTGCGGGTGCAGGGTTTTGACCCGGCCGTCGAGCACCTCGGGAAAACCGGTCACCTCCTCCACCGGCGTAACCGGAACACCGGCGTCGGCAATGGTTTTGGCGGTCGATCCGGTCGAGACGATGGCGACTCCCGCGTCGTGGAGTCCGCGGGCCAGATCGGCAAGGCCGGTCTTGTCGTACACGCTGACCAACGCGCGCCGAATCGGCCGTTTATCGCTCATCCCAGGGTCGCCTTTCGTCCGATCCAGGTCACGCCGCGGGTTGCGAACGCGTCCAGAACTTCCACGAGCAGTCGTCGCTCCACGACCTTGATGCGCTCGTGCAGGGTGGCTTCGTCGTCGTCGTCGAGAATCCGGACCGCCTCCTGCGCCAGCACCGGCCCGGTGTCGGTGCCCGCGTCGACCAGATGCACGGTGCAGCCGGTGATCTTGACGCCGTAGGCGAGCGCATCGCGCACTGCCTGTGCGCCGGGAAAGGCCGGCAGCAGCGCCGGGTGGGTGTTGAGCACCCGGCCGGGGAAGCGGAAAAGAAATTGGGGGCCAAGGATTTTCATAAACCCGGCCGACACAACGAGGTCAGCCTCGTATGCGGCGGTGGCTTTTGTGAGCGCGGCGTCCCAGGCGGCGCGGTCGGGGTGATCGCGAAGCGCGACAGTGAAGGTCGGCACCGACCACGACGCGGCGATCTGCAGCGCGGTGCATTCACGGTCTGCGCCGACCGCGACCACCCGGGCCGGATAGTCGCCGACCGCGGCCGCGAGCAGGGAGGCCAGCAGCGACCCGGTGCCCGAGGCCAGCACCACCACCCGCGCCGGTGCGCTGGGCGGCACACGAAGCGGTTCCTGCACGCCTGCGAGCCTAATGGTCACCGTTGCGGGGGCGGTCTGCGGTGGTATCGGGCGAAACGTCGTCGTCGACGACGAAGTGTTCCTCGGGGTCGAGGGGCGGCGCCGGCTCGGCCGGTGCGTCGTCGTCGACGTCGGCCAACGGTTCGGCCAGCGGTTCGGGTTCGGCTTCGGCTTCGACGTCGGCCGGCGGCTCAGTCTCGGCCTCGGGCTCGGCTTCGGGTTCCTGCTCGGGTCCGGGTTCCGGCTCGGCTTCGGGTTCGGGTTTGGGTTCGGGTTTGGGCGGTCGGGGCCGACGGGCGATGCCGCCGGACATCGCCACCGTCAGCCCGCCGATGCCCGCGAACCACAGGAACACTGCTGGCCCGAAGGTGGTCTGGTCGACGCCGACGTCGCCGAAGTTGCCGAGCCGACCGCCACCGGCGTGGCCGAGCAGCGCCATCGTCGCCGCCGCGAGCGCCGCGGCGACGGCCAGCTTGAGCAGCGCGGGCAACAACGGCAGCGGGCGTCGCGCACACTGCTGGCCGATGGCCACCCCCGATACCGCCGCCACGATCAGCAACGCCACCCACACCGGACCCAGCGGCGGGTTCGGTACCGCGGCCAGCACCGGCAGCGCGGGGATGTCGCCGCCAAACACGGTGAACGAACTGAAGGTGGCCAGCCCGATGTGGGCGCTGGAGCCGACGGTGACGGCCGCGGTGCCCACAAGCACGTTCGGGATGTAGAGGATCGACAGCGCGGTCAGGCTGAGCTGCCCGAACACCGAATCGGTGATCCCGAATAGGTCGTGCATGGTCGACCAGTGCACGATCAGCGACCCCGCCGCCACGACGCCGGACAACCCGATCAGGGCGAGCACACCGGCGCTGGCGGCACGAATCGCGTCGGGCAGCCACGCGGGCAGCGGTGACGCGGTCAACAGCCGTCGACCCAGACGGGACCCGACGCCCACGGCGGCGCCGATCGCGTGCACCGCCAGCACGCTGCCGAACGCGCGCAGGGCGTTGGGGGTCTGCAGATCGGTGAGCACCGAGGCGGCGTCGTGGATGATGGCCAGCGAGATCGCCGCGACCAGCAGCGGTCCGCCCAACGCGGATCCCACCACCCACCGGGTCACGAACCACGAACTCTGCGGTGCGGTGGCGGCGGCCGTCGTGCGGGCGGTTCCCCAGGCCATCGCCAGCGTCGGCAGCAGCGGCATCACGCCGAGTTCCGCGCCGCCGATCGACACCGGCACCAGGTGCACGCCCAGCCACATGCTGGCGATCGCGCCGAACGCGCCGGTCATCTCGCTGTTCGCGATGACCAGCTGGATCAACACCACCGCGGCGATGATGACGAGCGCGACGATCGACGGCCCGAACGCGACCCGAAGCAGCTCACGCGCTTGGCGCGCGCCGACCGGTCGGTTGTCCACTGGTTGGCCGCTCCTCGCACCTGCTCACGCGTGCGCGAAGTTGACGCACGCGCGGCTCAGACTACGACGGCGGCGGCCCCGACTGCGAGGAGGACGACGGCTGCGTCGAAGCCTGTGTCGTCTGGTCGGAGTTCGTCGGCGGCTGACCGTACGTCGGGAAGCCGGTCGGCGGGGTGGGCGGCCCGCTTTGGCCGCCGGGCTGTGAACCCGGCTGCGAACCGTGCTGGGGGCCCTGCTGGGCGCCCTGCTGTGCGCCGGGTTGCGGGCTGGCGAAGCCGCCGGTCGACGGACCGCTGGGATATCCGCCGTACGGCGTGGGATAGCCCGGACGTTGGTGCTGCTGCTGCGGGCCGCCGTACTGCTGGCCGTAGTAGGGGCCACCGGGACCGCCGTACTGCCCGTAGCTCTGGTCGTACTTGGGGCGCGGGACGGGCGCGCTGACAATGCCGGTCTCGAACAGCAGCACCGCCACCGCGACGATCGCCTGCAGCACCGTTAACGCGATGACCAGGTACAGCCCCCAGTCGATGGCGGCGACACTGGGCTTGTTGATGACTTCGGCGATGACGAGCAGGAACGCGAGCACCGACAGGACCGTCACCAGCGATGTCGCGACCGTCTGCTTGGGCAGCAGGCCGACACCGGCGAGCAGTCCGGCCAACACCGCCGCCGCCACAGCCAGCACCAGGCCGAAGGAGCCACCGCTGACGTCGACCAGCCCGGGGAAGTCGGAGGCGGCGATGGTGAAGAGCGGACCGAAACTCGCCAGATACACCGCAAGGCCGAGCGCGGCCACGGCGGCGGTCAGATAAGCGGGCAGCCTGCTGGCGCCGTCCGGTGTCGAGGAAGGTTCACCCGGCTTGCCGAACTGCTGTGTCGGCGCGGAGAACTGGGTGGTCGGCTGGTGTGCGGGCGGGTATCCGGGACTACCGGACGGACCGGGCGGGTAGGTCATGACCTCTCCTGTGCTGTCGGGCTTGAAGTCCACGCTAGCGCACCTGAGTCGAATCGACGTGGCACGGGTTGTCCGGTCGAATTCTCTTCGGAATCTTGGATTTCGCGCGTCGAGGCGACAGCAACGCATCGACGTACTCGATTTCGGTGTGGACGTGCAAAAAGCCGCCGGGGCGCCCGGCCGCGCCCACCGTCGATCCACCCCGGGTGTTGCCCTTGCGACTAGAACACGTTCTAATTCAGCCATGAATTTCGGGCTCGTACTTTTCACCAGCGACCGCGGGATCACCCCGGCAGCGGCGGCCAAGCTCGCCGATGACCATGGGTTCACCACCTTCTACGTGCCCGAACACACCCACATCCCGATCAAACGGCAGGCCGCCCATCCGACGACCGGCGACGAGACGCTGCCCGACGACCGCTACATGCGCACGTTGGATCCGTGGGTGAGCCTGGCCACAGCGTGCGCGGTGACGACGCGGGTGCGGTTGTCGACGGCGGTCGCGCTGCCCGTCGAGCACGACCCGATCTCGCTGGCCAAGACCATCGCCTCGCTCGATCACCTCTCCGGCGGCCGGGTCAGCCTCGGGGTCGGATTCGGCTGGAACACCGACGAGCTGGCCGACCACAACGTGCCGCCCGGCCGCCGCCGCACAATGTTGCGCGAGTATCTGGAGGCGATGCGGGCGCTGTGGACCGAGGAGGAAGCGGCCTACGAGGGTGAGTTCGTCAACTTCGGGCCGAGCTGGGCGTGGCCGAAGCCGGTGCAGTCGCACATCCCGGTGCTCGTCGGCGCGGCCGGCACGGAGAAGAACTTCAAGTGGATCACCCGCTCCGCCGACGGCTGGATCACCACGCCGCGTGACTTCGACATCGACGCGCCGGTGAAACAGCTGCAGGACATCTGGGCCGACGGCGACCGACCGGGTGCTCCGCAGATCGTGGCGCTGGACTTCAAACCGGATCCGGAGAAATTGGCGCGCTGGGCCGACCTAGGGGTCACCGAGGTGCTGTTCGGCCTGCCGGACAAGTCCGCCGACGACGTCGCCGCCTACGTCGAGCGTCTGGCGGGCAAGCTGGCCGACCTGAAGTGATCAGGGTGTGCCGAACCCGGCGGCGTCCAGCACCTGCCTGCCCGCTTCGCCGGTGACAGTGTCGACGAACTGCCGCGCGAGGTCGAGCCGTGGCGAATCCTTCAGCGCGGCAATGGGGTAGGTATTGACGACGTCGGCGATCTCGGGAGCAGGCACCGTGGTGACCCGGTCTCCCGCCGCCCGCGCATCGGTGACATAGACCAGGCCGGCGTCGGCCTGCCCGCCGGCGACCTTGTTCAGCACGTCGGTGACCGACGACTCCTCGCTGACCGGCTGCAGTGACACACCCGCGACGTGTTCGGCCTTCTCGGTCGCCGCCCCGCACGGCACTTGCGGCGCGCACGTCACCACGTCGATCCCGGATCGGCCCAGATCGGCAAAACCCGTGACGCCGTGCGGGTTTCCGGGTGCGACGACGATGGCCAGGGTGTTGGACGCGAAGTCCACCGGGTCACCGGCCAGCAGGCCGGCCTGTGCGGCCCGCTCCATGTTCCGCGCGTCGGCCGAGGCGAACACGTCGGCGCGGGCGCCCTGGGTCAGCTGGGTGACCAAGTCGGCGGACCCGGCGAACGAGAACTCCACCGTGACACCGTCGCCTCCGAAGCTCAGCCCCATCTCGGTGAACGCGTCCGAAAGCGACGCCGCGGCGAACACCACCAGCGTCGACGGGTCGTCCCGCGGCGCACACCCGGTCGCGAGCACGAGCAACAGGACACCGAACCAAGCCTTCATCAGGCCAGTGTCGCGCGGTTGACCTTCTCGTCCCAGCGCACGTCGATCGCCACACCCAGCGGATCGCCGTCGGTCATCAGCGCCAGCAGGTCGGCGTCCTCGGTGATGGCCATGAACCGTGAACCGTCAGCGTCGCTCCTGCCGACGATGATGCCGGTGCGGTTCGGCCAGTCGTAGCGCACTGAGTAGGTCTCGATGGTGCCGTACCCCTCGGGACGCTCGGTCAGCGGCACCGTCGGCAGCGCCGCGATCTGCGCGTCGAGTTCAGCGCTGCGATCGGGCCGCCACTCCGCCGGCGTGGTCGAGTAGATGCCGACCGAGTACTTGCTCATGGTGCCGCCGTTGGCGCCGACGAAGCCGAATTGCCGAGGCCTGTCCCGCATCTGGACGACGGTCTCGGCGATGGCGTGCAGCGAGTAGCTGTTGCCCGGCCCGCCGAAGTAGGGCAGGCCACCGGTGACGGTCAAGCCGCGGGGATCGTCGGCCGCAAGGCCGAGCGCCTCGCAGACGACGAAGACCGGGAAGGGAAAACAGCTGTAAAGATCGAACGTCGCGACGTCGTCGACACCGATGCCCGCCACCCGCAACGCCTCCTGCGCGGCGTGCGCGGCCGCCGGGCTGGCTCCGAGGTCCGCGCGCTCCAGCAGGCCCTGTTCGGTCAGGTCCGAGTGCCCGTGTACGTACACCCACTTGTCTTCGGGCACACCGAGTCTGCGGGCCGCCTCCACCGACATCATGATCGCCGCGGCGCCCTGGTTGACCTGGTCGCGGGCGACCAGCAGACGCGGGTACGGATCGCAGATCATCCGGTTGTCGTCGTCGACGGTGACAATGTCGGACACCGAGCGCTCCACCGGTGACGACGAGAACGGGTTCTTGGCAGCGACTTTCGACATCGGCGCGAACAGCTCCGCCATCTGGCGGCGGTAGTCGGCGACGCTGAGGCCGAGCCGGGCGCGGCGGGCGTTGTCCAGCAGCCCGTACTGCACCGCGGCGCCGGTCAGCCCGTGATTGGCGGTGTACTCGGTGAAATACCGGTGGATTTGGTGGCCCCGGTCCTCGAGTTGACCCTCGACGTGCTCGGTGAAGTCAGGTTTGTCCCGTCCCGATTCGGCGGCATGGCGCCAAAAGCGCGCCGTCGACCCCGGCTCTGAGCCGATGATCATCGCGACATCGAACTCGCCCGCCACGATCGCCGCACCGGCCTCGGTGACCAGTTTCTGCGGACCCTGACCGCCGACGGGTTCGAGCACGACACGGGCCGGGTCGCCCCCGACGCGGCGCATCACCGAACGCGGATAGTTGTTGGACTTGCCCAGCGTCGCGGGCATCGGCCCGGAGATCTCGAACTGGCGTAGCGCGTAGACCGTCTCGATCGCGCGGGCGACGGTCGAGGCGTGCACGCCGGTGTCGGCGAGCGCGCCGCGGGCCCCCTCGGTCGCCAGATCCACCGCCGACATGCCGCGGTAGTCCGCATCGTCGATGCGCTCGGTGAACTGCCCGACGCCGACGATCACGGGGGTCCTGGAATCGACCATTACAGACCTCCTGACGACTGTTAATTCGACAGGCTAATGGATGCGGCGGCCGATCCGCGCATCGGCTTGACCGCACTGTCACTTAGTGACACAGTGGTGCTGTCGCTTAGTGACAGTCGGAGGTGAGATGAGCGGCGAGAAGCAGGTCCAGGCGCGTCTGGAGGTCTCGCGACACGCCTGCCGGCTGTTCTGGGAACGTGGGGTCACCGGCACCAGCGGCGACGACATCGCCGCGGCGGCGGGGCTGTCCACGCGCACGGTCTGGCGGTACTTCCGGTCGAAGGAGAGCTGCGTGGAACCGCTGCTCGCCCGGTCGGCCGACCGGTTCGTGGCGATCCTGCACCGGTGGCCGCACGATCTGTCGCTGGCCGAACACCTCGCGGCGGAGATCGTCTCGCAGCCGCTGGGCCCGCAGGAGATCGCCGACGAATTCAGCGCGATGCGCATCGCGACCATGACCGAGTCGGAACCGGCGCTGCGCACCGCCTATCTAATGGTCCACGACCGGATGGAGCAGGGCTTCATCCCGGTGGTGGCCGACCGCTTGAACCTCAAGGAGAACGACCTGACCGTCCGCCTGTGTGCGGCTGCGGTCACCGGCGCGTTCCGCGTCGTGGACGAGGACGTCAGCCGCGCGGTCATCGTCGAAGGCGAAGCAGTCACCCAGGAGCAGACCCTCGCACTCATCGACCGCGCGATCCGGGACGCCACCAACGGACGCCTCGGCGGGCCCGTCCCGCACTGAATCCCCACCACCCCGAAGGGAAATATGGCACTGCCACCCCAAATCACCGTCGAAGACTTCTTCCGTCCGCCGGTCCGGGCCGCCGCGACGATCTCGCCGGACGGAACCCGCATCGCGTTTCTGGCCCCGTGGCACGACCGGCTCAACGTCTGGGTGCAGGACGTCAACGGCGGCGAGGACGCGCACTGTGTGACCGCCGACAAGATCAGAAGCGTCTACATCTACCGCTGGAGCCAGGATTCCCGGTGGTTGCTGTACCTGCAGGACAACGGCGGCGACGAGAACTGGCACCTGTACCGCGTCGACCCGGACGACCCGTCCGGTGCAGCCGTGGACCTCACCCCGTTCCCCGGGGTCCGGACGTCGTTCGCACTGCCGGAACGACGGCCGGGCACCGCCGTCGTGCAGATGAACAAGCGCAACCCCGAACTGTTCGACGCCTACGAACTCGACATCGCCACCGGCGATCTCACCATGGTCGCCGAGAATCCCGGCAATGTCGTGCACTGGATCAGCGGCCCGAACGGTGACCTATTCACCAACACGCTGACCGCCGACGGCGACATCGACATCGCACAGTGGGACAGCTCGGCCGCGTCGCTACGCACGATCGCGACCTACGACGGCACCGACTATCCGCTGGGCATCTTCCCGGTCGTGGTCACCCCCGACGGCAGCGGGCTCTGGCTCGGCAGCAACCGGGGCAGTGACCGCACTCGGCTGGTCCGTTTGAGCGTCGCCACCGGCGAGGAGTCCATGGTCGACAGCGACCCGGAGCTCGATCTCGCGGTGCAGCTGACGCTACCGTCGCCGCTGATCCTCAGCACGGGAACCGGTGACCTGATCGGCGCCCGCTATTACGGTGAGCGGCAGGTGATTCACCCGCTGGACCCCCATTTCGCAGCGGTGCTGGAGAAGCTCAGCGCGCTGTCCGACGGTGACCTCTCCGGCATCTCGTCGGACCGCAGCGGGCGGCGATGGGTGGTCGACTTCCTGCACGACCGCGACCCGGGTGTCACCTATCTCTACGACCACGCGACGGGTGAAAGCCGGCTGCTGTTCCGGCCCTACCCGCAGCTCGACCCGGACACGTTGGCGCCGATGACACCGGTGGCCCTGACCGCCCGCGACGACCTGCCGCTGCACGGATACCTGACGCTGCCGGTCGGTATGGAACCGGTCGGCCTTCCGATGGTGCTGCTGGTCCACGGCGGCCCGTGGGCGCGGGACTGCTGGTACTGCCAGCCCGACGTGCAACTGCTGGCGAACCGCGGATATGCGGTGCTGCAGATCAACTTCCGCGGATCGACCGGCTACGGGAAGGCGTTCACCAAGGCGGCCATCGGTGAGTTCGCGGGCAGGATGCACGACGACCTCGTCGACGCCGTGGCGTGGGCGGTCACGGAGGGCTATGCCGATCCGGACCGGGTCGCGATCTTCGGCGGCTCATACGGCGGTTACGCCGCGCTCGTGGGTGTCACGTTCACCCCGGACGTGTTCGCCGCGGCGGTCGATTACGTCGGCATCTCCAGCCTGGCCAACTTCATGCGCACGCTGCCCAACGTGGCCCGGCCGTTCCTGGCCAACAACTGGCACCTCTACGTCGGTGACCCGTCGGATCCGGCGCAGGAAGTCGACATGCTGGCCCGCTCCCCCATCACCCGCGTCGACCGGATCCGCACCCCGCTGCTGGTCGTGCAGGGCGCCAACGACTCCCGCGTCGTGCAGGCCGAGTCCGACAACCTCGTCGAGGCGCTACGCGGGCGCGGGGTCGAGGTCGAGTACATGGTCAAGGACGACGAGGGACACGGATTCCTGAACCCGGACAACTCGATCGACATGTATCACGCGGTCGAGCGGTTCCTCGCCCAACACCTTTCTTAGAACTGCTCGGCAGAAAGGGGTTACAGGCTCTGCAGGATCTCTCGGGCCAGCTGTGCCGTCGCCGACGGGGTCTTGCCGACCTTCACGCCGGCGGCTTCCAGCGCCTCCTGCTTGGCGGCCGCGGTGCCTGACGAACCGGACACGATCGCGCCGGCGTGGCCCATGGTCTTGCCCTCCGGGGCGGTGAAGCCCGCGACGTAGCCGACGACCGGCTTGGACACGTTGTCCTTGATGTACTCGGCCGCGCGCTCCTCGGCGTCGCCGCCGATCTCGCCGATCATCACGATCACCTTGGTGTCGGGATCCTTCTCGAACGCCTCGATGGCGTCGATGTGGGTGGTGCCGATGACCGGGTCGCCGCCGATGCCGATCGCGGTGGAGAAGCCGAAGTCGCGCAGCTCGAACATCATCTGGTAGGTCAGCGTGCCCGATTTCGACACCAGGCCAACCGGACCCGGGCCGGTGATGTTGGCGGGGGTGATGCCGGCCAGTGCCTCGCCGGGCGTGATGATGCCTGGGCAGTTGGGACCGATGATGCGGGTCTTCTGCCCCTTTTGGACGTTGTAGGCCCACGCATATGCGGTGTCCTGGACCGGAATTCCCTCGGTGATGACGACCAGCAGCGGGATCTGGGCGTCGATGGCCTCGATGATCGCGTCCTTGGCGAACTTCGGCGGCACGAACACCACCGACACGTCCGCGCCGGTCTCCTTCATCGCCTCGGCGACGCTGCCGAACACCGGCAAACGGACGTCTTGGCCATTCTTGTCCTTGTGGGCCACTTCGGTTCCGGCCTTGCGCGCGTTCACGCCGCCGACGATCTGCGTGCCGGCCTTGAGCATCAGCGCGGTGTGCTTGGTGCCTTCGCCGCCGGTGATGCCCTGGACGATGACCTTGGAGTTCTTGTTCAGGAAGATCGACATGGGTTGTGTCCCTTACTTGTTCGCCAGTTCGGCGGCTTTGTCGGCGCCGGAGTCCATGGTGTCGGCCTGGATCACCAACGGGTGGTTGGCATCGGCCAGGATGCGGCGACCCTCTTCGACGTTGTTGCCGTCGAGGCGGACCACCAGCGGCTTGTTGGCCTCGTCACCGAGGATCTTCAGCGCGTTGACGATGCCGTTGGCGACCGCGTCGCAGGCGGTGATGCCGCCGAACACGTTCACGAAGACGCTCTTGACCTGAGGATCGTTGAGGATCACGTCCAGGCCGGCGGCCATCACCTCGGCCGATGCGCCGCCGCCGATGTCGAGGAAGTTGGCCGGTTTGACCCCACCGTGCTTCTCCCCCGCATAAGCCGTCACGTCCAGCGTCGACATCACCAGACCCGCGCCGTTGCCGATGATGCCGACTGCACCGTCGAGCTTGACGTAGTTGAGGTCGTTTTCCTTGGCCTTCAGCTCCAGCGGATCCGTGGCGTCGCGGTCCTCGAACTCCGCGTGCTCGGGATGGCGGAAGTCGGCGTTGGCGTCCAGGGTGACCTTGCCGTCAAGCGCCAGGATCTGATCGTCAGGCGTGCGCACCAGCGGGTTGACCTCGACCAGAGTGGCGTCCTCGCCGACGAATACCTCCCACAGCTTGGCGATCGTCACCGCCGCCGCGTCGAGCACCTCGGCAGGCAGATGACCCTTCTCGGCGATCTCACGCGCGAACGCCTCGTCGACACCTTTGATGGCGTCGACGGGCACTCTGGCCAACCGGTCGGGCTTGGTGGCCGCGACCTCTTCGATCTCCATACCGCCCTCGACCGAGCACATCGCCAGGTAGGTGCGGTTGGCGCGGTCGAGCAGGAACGAGATGTAGTACTCCTCGGCGATGTCGCTGGCCTCGGAGACCAGCAGCTTCTTGACGATGTGGCCCTTGATGTCGAGGCCGAGGATGTTCTGCGCGTGGGTGAAGGCGTCGTCGGCGGTGGCCGCGTACTTGACACCGCCGGCCTTGCCGCGGCCGCCGGTTTTGACCTGCGCCTTGACCATCACCGGCTGGCCGATCTCCTCGGCGATCGCCTTGGCGTCCTCGGCGGTGGTGGTCACCCGGCCGGGCGTCGTGGGCACGTTGTGCTTGGCGAACAGTTCTTTCGCCTGGTATTCGAAGAGGTCCATGGACTCACTGTCTCTAGCGCGTTGACTGCAAAGGTTCGGGCCTGACGGGCTCGGAGGAACTTTATCGACACGCGCCGAGTACGTATGCACCGCCCACCGCTCATGTGGTCGATCTCACCGGGAGCCGATGGTGATACACCTCACAATCCCCAACGGAATTTCCACTTGGCTTGCAGCCAACATTGGGGTTTGGTTAACGTGCCTTCTGGTCAAGGTCACGTTTTGATCACAGCGAAAAGGAATCCTCAGGTTGGCTGCGCACCGTTCGTCCAGATTCCCCGCCGGGGCGTCGACGAAACGGCAAATCATCGGCCGCGCCACTGATAACTCCGCTGAAGTCACCCAGATCATCCCGTTCAACGAGTTCGGCGACCTCGCCGACGTGGACTTTCGGGAGAGTTGCGCCTTCGACCGCGAGTCCTCCGTCATCTCCGCTCCCGAACTCGATGACCTGCATGACACCGACGATCTGGCCCCCCTGCGGCTGGCGGTGCCGTCGGAGTTTCAGGCGGGCCCCAAGCATGCGCGCCGCACGCACGCGTACCGCGACAGCCACACCGACACCAGCGACGGCATGGACGCCACCGACGTCATCAAAATCGGCCGTCGCGGCGAGCACCGCAAACCCGACGTCCCCGTGAAGGGCCGGCTGGTGGTCGCGGCGATGGCCGTCGGCGCTACCGCCGCAGGCGCCTACTCGATGACCCACCCCTCGCCCAAGGACAGCGACGCCACCGTGCTGGCCGCCGATCAGACCGCCATCGGCGGCGGCGCGATCACCGGGTCGATGGACGGTATGCAGGTCGTGGCGGTCACGCCGGCAGCCAGCTCGGCCGTACACACCGAGGAGATCCAGAAGGCGGCCGCGTTCGCTCAGGAACGCGCCGAACGCGAGGCCCGTCTGCAGCGCCCGATGTTCGTCATGCCGACCACCGGGGTGTGGACGTCGGGCTTCGGATATCGCTGGGGTGTCCTGCACGGCGGTATCGACATCGCGAACTCGATCGGCACGCCCATCCTGGCGGCATCCGACGGCGTCGTCATCTCAGCGGGCCCCTACGCCGGTTACGGCACCATGGTCAAGCTGCGCCACTCCGACGGCTCGGTGACGCTCTACGGTCACCTCAGCTCTGTTCTGGTCAACGTCGGGCAGCGGGTGTGGGCCGGAGACCAGATCGCAAAGATGGGCAACACCGGCAATTCGACCGGACCGCACCTGCACTTCGAGGTTCTGACGAACGGCACCGACCGGGTCGATCCGGTCGGATGGCTGGCCAAGCGCGGCCTGACCCCCTGAGCGCCTGACAATTACGCTGGCTGAGTGGCCGACGACCCCGAAAGCTCACCACGGATAATCCGTCGCCATCCCACCGGCGAGATCCCCATCGTCCGCAGCGACGCGCCCACCCAGCAGGCACCGGGCAGTAGTGCCGAGGATGCGCAGACGAACATCATCCGTCGCCATCCGACCGGCGAGGTCCCGACGGCCGCCGAGCCGCCGACGAGCTATATCCCACGGGCCCGCCCCACCGCCGTGGAACCCGCCCGGCGCGCCACTCCGCACACCGCGATCGCCACGGCCATCGCGGCCATTCTGTCGGGCTGGGCGACGGCGGTGATCGCCACCGACGTCATCACCGGCTGGTGGCAGACGGATCCGCTGTTCTGCGTGGCGGTGGCTTTTCTGACCGCGATAGCGGCAGCCGCTCTGATCGCGGGGCTGATCGGGCTGTTGCTGCGCCGCCGGATGAGCCGTCTGCTGGTCGTGGTGGGTGCCGTTGTGGCGCTGTTGATCTTCTCGAGCCTGTTCGTCGCGGGCGCGGATCTGGCGCCCGTGGTCTACGCGATCCCGGCGCTGCCGGTGAGCACCGTGGTGCTGGCTGTGTTGCCTGCCACCGGCCGCTGGCAGCGCTCCTAGGCGTCGACGACGGCAGCGATGGCCTCGATCTCGACGAGTTGATCGTCATATCCGAGCACGGTCACCCCGAACAAGGTGCTCGGCACGTCATGGTCGCCGAACGCATCGCGAACCACCTCCCATGCGGTGACCAGATCGCGTTGCTCGCCGCTAGCGACGAGCACCCGCGTGTGGATCACATCCTGCAAGGTTGCTCCGGCCGCGGCCAGCGCGCGGGTCATCGTCTCAATGCAGACTGCCGCCTGCCCCGCGTAGTCACCGACGGCTGCCGTCGTGCCGTCGTCGTTGAGCGGACAAGCCCCGGCGAGGAAGATCAACCGTGCGTCCTTGGGAGCGGTTGCCGCATAGGCATACTCGACTACATCGGACAGCGTGGATGAGCGGATCAGCCGCACGGAAGTCGCCATATCAAAGCTTGGTCAACGGTGCGTGGTTGTGCATGAGCTTGACGCGACCCGCACTGCCGAAGTCGATGAGCGACATCGCCGATTCGCCGACGCCGGACACCTCCTCCACGCGACCCAGCCCGTACTTGTCGTGGCTCACACGGTCACCTGGTTCCAGCACCACCAGCGGACGCTTACCGGCCGACGACCGTGCCGGCGCCGGGCGCGGCGTGCCGAACATCTGCCCGCGCCCCGCGGTAGATGCTCGGCCCGGCGCCGACATCGACGGCCCCGGGTCGGTGCGCCGCCACTCGATAAGGTGCTGCGGAATCTCTTTGAGGAACCGTGATTCCGGGTTGAGCATCGGCTGACCCCACGACGATCGGACCTTGGCCCGGCTAACGTAGAGTCGCTGGCGGGCGCGGGTGATGCCGACGTAAGCCAACCGCCGTTCCTCCGACAGTTCGGTCGGGTCGCCCAGCGCCCGCATGTGCGGGAACATGCCGTCTTCCCAACCGGTCACGAACACCACCGGGAACTCCAGGCCCTTGGCGGTGTGCAGCGTCATCATGGTCACCACGCCGGCGCCGTGCTCGGGCAACTCGTCGGCGTCGGCCACCAGCGACACCCGTTCGAGGAACTGGGCCAGCACACCGGTGTCGGGGATGTCCTCGTCCACCGGTTCGTCGAGCGCCTGGGCGTTCGCGAGGTCGGTACTGAATTCGTGTGCGACGCTGACCAATTCGTTCAGGTTGTCCAGGCGCGCGAGGTCCTGCGGGTCGCTCGAGGATTCCAGCGTGGTGCGGTAGCCGGTGCGGTCGAGCACCGCCTCCACCAGGTCGCCCAGTTCACCGTCGAGACGCCCGCGCAGGTCGTCGAGCATCTCGACGAAGCCGGCGATCGCCTTCTCCGAGCGGGTGTTGAGCATCGGCACCTTGCCCTCGGCGGCCGCCTGAAGCGAATCGTTGAAGCTCAGCCCGGTGTTCTCGGCGTAGACGGCAACGCACGCTTCGGCGCGATCCCCGATCCCGCGCCGCGGGGTATTGAGAATGCGCCGCATGCTCACCGAGTCGCCCGGGTTGTCCAGCACCCGCAGGTAGGCCACGATGTCGCGGATCTCCTTGCGTTCGTAAAAGCGAACGCCGCCAACGACTTTGTAGGGGATACCGGAGCGGATGAACACCTCCTCCAACGCGCGCGAGGAGTTGTTGGTGCGGTAGAAGACCGCGACGTCGTTATAGGTGATGTCCCCGCGGTCCACCAGCGTGTCGATCTCGGACGCGACGAACCGCGCCTCGTCGTGCTCGTTGTCGGCGACGTAGCCGACGATCAGCTCACCCTCCCCCGCGTCGGTCCACAGCCGCTTATCGCGCCGGCCGGCGTTGCGCGCGATCACCGAGTTGGCGGCGTTGAGGATGTTCTGCGTCGAACGGTAGTTCTGCTCCAGCAGAATCGTTGTGGCGTTGGGGAAGTCGCGTTCGAAATCCTCGATGTTGCGGATCGTGGCCCCGCGGAACGCGTAGATGGACTGGTCGGCGTCGCCCACCACGCACAGCTCGGCGGGCGCCACCCCGGCTGGATCGTCTCCCGGGCTCTCCCTTCCCACGAGTTCACGTACCAGCACGTACTGGGCGTGGTTGGTGTCCTGGTACTCGTCGACGAGGATGTGCCGGAACCGCCGCCGGTAGTACTGGGCGATCTGCGGAAAGGCTTGCAGCACAGCGACTGTCTCGCCGATGAGATCGTCGAAGTCCAGCGCGTTGGCCGCCCGCAACCGGCGCTGGTACTCGGCGTAGACCTCGGCGATGATGCGGGGCATCTCCTCGCCGACGTCGGCGGCGTCGGACGCGGCCTCCTGCGGACCGATCAGTTCGTTCTTGAGGTTGGAGATCCCGTTGGCCAGCAGCCGCGGCGAATACCGCTTGGTGTCCAGCCCCAGGTCCTTGCCGATCATCTGCAGCAGCCGCCGCGAGTCATCGGCGTCATAGATCGAGAAGTTGGAGTTCAGCCCGGGCAGCAGCGAGGCCTGGTTGCGCAGGATCCGCACACAGGTCGAGTGAAACGTCGACACCCACATCGACCGGGCCCGCGGCCCGACCAGCGCAACCACGCGCTCGCGCATCTCGGCGGCGGCCTTGTTCGTGAACGTGATGGCCAGCACCTGCCCGACGCCCACGTCACGGTGGGCCAGCAGGTAGGCGATCCTGCGGGTCAGCACGGCGGTCTTACCGGATCCGGCGCCGGCGACGATGAGCAACGGAGAGCCCTCGTGCAGCACCGCCCGGCGTTGCTGGGGGTTGAGCCCGGCCAGCAGGTCGCCGTCTGCGGAGGCCAAGCCGGTGATGGGATCCGAACCGGTCACGTGCACACTCATGTCGCATTCAAACTTACCGCTGACGAGGGACATCCTTTGCGCGGACGCCACCGTTGGTGGCACACTCATCTGGTGCTCAACAGCCAGCAGGCGGCTCGACGCCGATTTTTCTACGGGTACCGGCCAGCGGTGCCCGTGGTTTAGCAGCTTCTGTGAGCCCCGTGGTCCGCGTCCGGACCCGGGGCTCGTCTCTTGTGTGAGGCCCGAGAACGGATGAGACCAGATTTGCCACACCACGAGAGCGAAGAGGATCCCATGACTACTGACATCGAGCCGGTGCCCGACATCGACGACTTGCGGATGGAAATCGACCGGCTGGACGCCGCGATCCTGGAGGCGGTCAAACGCCGCACCGAAGTGTCGAGGCTGATCGGCAAGGCCCGGATGGCCTCCGGCGGCACCCGCCTGGTGCACAGCCGCGAGATGAAGGTCATCGAGCGCTACAGCGAACTCGGCCCGGAGGGCAAGGACCTGGCGATGCTGCTGTTGCGCCTGGGCCGCGGCCGCCTCGGCCACTAAGCGGCGATTTCGGTGCGCAAACACGCGCTCAGCGATGGTTAGCGCGCCGAAATCCCTACTACTTGAGGGCGTCGGTCAGCCAGGGCGTCAGCCACTGCACCGCGTCCGGTGTGGGATGCAGGCCGTCGCTGCGCATCCGGATGCCGTCGATCCGGTTGGTGTAGCCGCCGCTGGGCCCGAGCTTGCGGTTGAGGTCGAGCACCTTGACGTTCGGGCGTTTCAACGCCACCCGCCGCAGCAGGTCGTTCCAGTCGTCGATGCGTTCGGGGCGGTCTTCGGGATAGAGGCTGCCGTCGGCCCTCTCACCGCGCCGGTTGTAGGGCTCGGTGGTGACGACGACGCGCGCACCCGTCGAGCCCAGGATGTCCAGCGCGCGGTTGAGTTCGCTGCGCAGGTACGCGTCGTAGATCGGCTCGCCGATGTGCGCCCACCGGCCCTCGTGCATCCGGTCGACGACCTCCCAGCGGCCGATCACCAACAGCACCACGTCGGGCCGATCGTGGTTGATGCGCTGCGTCCACCGGGCCGGCCACGCGTCACATTCCGGCTTCTGGTTCAGCGTTTCGCCGACGTGGCGGTACGGTCCGCCGCGCGCGATGCCGCACCCGATCGTCGTGTAGTTGCTGAACGCGAAACCCGGTGTCGGCGGCAGATACCGCATGATCGTCCAGGCCACCGAGTCGCCGAACACCGCGACGGTCCTGGTGCCGGGGGCGATCTGGGGGGTCCGCTCGACTTCGACGGGGACTTCCGCGCCGACGTACGCGGCCGAGTCGACCTCGCTGGGGATCTGCTCGGTGGGTGCCACCCCGACCGGCAGCACCGTCATCGTCACCACCGCGGCGGTGGCGGCGGTGGCCGCGGCCAGCGGCAGCATCGGCACGATCACCGGACGCCACCGCCGAATCGGCTGCTCGAGGAGCCACCACGACGCCGCGGCCAACGCGATGGTCACCGCGCAGCGCAGCGCGAACAGCGACCACCCCGACCAGCCCGTCCGTTCTCCGTTGAGCGCCAAGAAAATCGGCCAGTGCCACAGGTAGACGCCGTAGGAGATGGCGCCGAGCCACACCAGCGGACGCCACGCCAGCACCCGGGCCACCGGCCCGTCCTGATCCAACGCGACCGCCGCGACGACGAACACCGACGCGATCGCCACGGTGATCAGCAGACCGCCGCGAAAGTCCTCAGTGCTGCCTGTCGCGTAGTGCACGGCGACGCCCAATACCACCGCACCCACCAGTGACAGTGCCCTGGCCAGCGATCGCCGCGACCGCGCTCGAATCACCGGCCCGCCCATAGTCACCGTCGTCCAGTCGCGCACCACGAGCGCGGCGGCCGCCGCACCGATCATCAACGCCTGCGCGCGGGTGTCGGTGCCGAAGTAGATGCGGTTCAGCGACGCGTCGGTGGTGAACACGATCGCCGCGGTTGCCGATGCGGCCGCGCCGACGGTGGCCAGCACCAGCACTGCCGTCCGCAGCCGCGCGCGAAACAGGAACGCCAGCGCGATCAGCAACAGCGGCCATAGCGCGTAGTACTGCTCCTCGACGCCCAGCGACCACATGTGTTGCAGCGGCGAGGGCGGTGCGCCCTGCGCGAAGTAGTCGGTGCGTTGTGCGACAAACGCCCAGTTGGCCACCCAGAAGAACGAGGCGACGGCGTCGTCGCGCAGCGTCGCGACCGCCTGCGTCGGGAACAGCTCCCGGGCGGCGACCACCGCGAGCACCACGAGCAGCAGCGCGGGCAGCAACCGGCGTGCTCGCCGGATCCAGAAGTCGCGCAGAGCGATTCGCCCGGTGCGGGCGTGCTCATCGAGCAACAGCGAGGTGATCAGGAAGCCGCTGAGCACGAAGAAGACGTCGACGCCGAGAAAGCCGCCGGGCACCCCGGGGATCCCGCCGTGGTCGGCGAGCACGAGAGCCACCGCCACGGCGCGCAGCCCGTCGAGGGCGGGGATGTCGCGTCGGCGGGCGGGGGTCACTGCCGAGATTCTTCCTGCGCGAGCAGACGCGAAATCGCATTCGCGGCGGCGTGTCGATGCGTTTTAGCTTTCCGCTACCTTTGCGCGTGGGCCCAGCGGTGTGGGCCCAGCTCGCGCGGAAGGACTACTTCGTCAGCGCGATGTACTTGACCTCGAGATACTCGTCCATACCTTCGAACCCGCCCTCGCGGCCGAAGCCTGATTCCTTGACGCCGCCGAACGGCGCCGCGGGATCCGAGACCACGCCGCGGTTGATGCCGACGATGCCGGACTCGATGCCCTCGGCCACACGCAGCGCGCGGTCCAGGGACTGGGTGTAAATGTAGGCGGACAGCCCGTACTCGGTGTCGTTGGCAGCGGCTACGCCTTGGTCCTCGGTGTCGAAGCCGGTGATGGGGGCGACGGGTCCGAACACCTCCTCTTTGAGGATGCGGGCGTCGGCGGGCACGTCGGTCAGCACGGTGGCCGGATAGAAGTTCCCGGGTCCGCCGGGGGCCTCACCGCCGAGGACGACGGTGGCGCCGCGCTCAACGGCGTCGGACACCAGTTCCTGCACGGTGGCGACCTGTTTGGCGTTGATCAGCGGGCCCAGCATCGAGTTCTCGTCGAGGCCCTTGCCTAGGGTGTACTCGCTCATCCGCTTGACCAGCTTCTCGGTGAACTCCTCGCGCACGGCGTTGGCGACGTGGAACCGGTTGGCGGCGGTGCAGGCCTCGCCGCCGTTGCGCATCTTGGCCAAGATGGCGCCGTCGACCGCGGCGTCGACGTCGGCGTCGTCGAACACCACGAACGGGGCGTTGCCGCCGAGTTCCATCGAGGTGCGCAGCAGCTTGTCGGCCGACTGTTTGACCAGCGTCTTGCCGACGCCGGTGGAGCCGGTGAACGTCAGCTTGCGCAGCCGCCCGTCGTCGATCAGCGCCTCGGTGACGGGCCCGGCGCTCTGGGTCGGCAGCACCGACAGCACACCCTTGGGCAGCCCGGCCTCGTCCATCAGCTTGGCCAACAGCAGCATGGTCAGCGGGGTTTCCTGCGCGGGCTTGACGATCATCGTGCAGCCCGCGGCGAACGCCGGGCCGATCTTGCGGGTGCCCATGGCCAGCGGGAAGTTCCACGGCGTGATCGCATAGCAGGGCCCGACGGGCTGTTTGGTGACCAGGACGCGGCCGGTGCCTGCCGGGCTGGGGGTGTAGCGCCCGGCGATGCGCACAGCCTCTTCGGCGAACCAGCGGAAGAACTCCGCGCCGTACTTGACCTCGGCCATGCTCTCCGGAAGCACCTTGCCCATCTCCAGGGTCATCAGCGCGGCGATGTCGTCGGCGCGTTCGGTGATCTTTTCGAACACCGCGCGCAGGATCTCGCCGCGTTCGCGGGGCGCGGTGGCCGCCCAGTCGGCCTGCACACCGCATGCGACGTCCAGCGCGGCGATCGCGTCGTCGGGGGTGGCGTTCGCGACGGATGCCAGCACCTGGTCGTCGGAGGGGTCGAGCACGTCGAACGTTGACGACCCTTCCCGTTGCTCACCGCCGATCCACAGGCCGGTGGGTACTGACGACAGCAGCTTGGCGGTATCCATACTTCCTCTCTTACACCTTCGGCCTTATCCCCGCACTAGGGTCATCGTCATGAGTGCCGACATACCCGATATCACGGCGACTGATGCGTGGCAGGCCCTGCAACGGCATCGCGACGACATCGGCGAAACGCACCTGCGGCAGTTCTTCGCCGGCGATCCGGGGCGCGGCACCGAATTGACGCTCGCCGTCGGCGATCTCTACATCGACTACAGCAAGCACCGGGTCACGCGGGAGACGTTGCAGCTGCTCGTGGACCTGGCCCGCGCCGCCCGGCTGGAGCAGCGCCGCGACGCGATGTTCTCCGGGGTGCACATCAACACCTCGGAGAACCGTGCCGTGTTGCACACCGCGCTGCGGTTGCCGCGCGGCGCCGAACTGGTCGTCGACGGCCAGGACGTGGTGGCCGATGTGCACGCGGTGCTGGACCGGATGGGCGATTTCACCGACCGGTTGCGCAGCGGAGAGTGGACAGGCGCCACCGGTGAACGCATCAGGACCGTCGTCAACATCGGCATCGGGGGTTCGGATCTGGGCCCGGTGATGGTGTATCAGGCGTTGCGCCACTACGCCGACGCCGGTATCGCCGCGCGGTTCGTGTCCAATGTCGATCCGGCGGATCTGGTTGCCACGCTCGACGGGCTCGACCCGGCCACAACGCTTTTCATCGTCGCATCCAAGACCTTCTCGACGTTGGAGACGTTGACCAACGCCACCGCCGCGCGCCGCTGGCTGACCGATGCGCTCGGCGATGCCGCAGTGTCCAAGCATTTCGTCGCGGTGTCCACCAACGAGAAGCTGGTCGACGATTTCGGTATCAACACCGACAACATGTTCGGCTTCTGGGACTGGGTCGGCGGGCGTTATTCCGTCGACAGCGCAATCGGTTTGAGTGTGATGGCAGCGATCGGCAGGGAACGTTTCGCCGAGTTCCTGGCCGGGTTTCACATCGTCGACGAGCACTTCCGCACCGCGGCGCTGGATGCCAACGCACCGGTGCTGTTGGGCTTGATCGGGTTGTGGTACAACAACTTCTTCGGCGCGCAGTCGCGCGCGGTCCTGCCCTACTCCAACGATCTGGCCCGGTTCGCGGCGTATCTGCAACAGTTGACGATGGAGTCCAACGGCAAGTCGGTGCGCGCCGACGGTACCCCTGTCGTCACCGATACCGGTGAGATCTTCTGGGGCGAGCCGGGTACCAACGGCCAACACGCGTTCTACCAACTGCTGCACCAGGGCACCCGGCTGGTGCCCGCCGACTTCATCGGGTTCTCCCAGCCCACAGACGATCTCGCGACGGCCGACGGCTCAGGCAGCATGCATGACCTGTTGATGAGCAACTTCTTCGCACAGACACAGGTGCTCGCGTTCGGAAGAGATGCGGCGGAGATCGCCCGGGACCTTCCAGCAGGCACACCACCGGATGTCGTGCCGCACAAGGTGATGCCGGGCAACCGGCCCTCCACGTCGATTCTGGCGACCAAGCTGACCCCGTCGGTCGTCGGCCAGCTGATCGCGCTTTACGAGCACCAGGTGTTCACCGAGGGCGTGATCTGGGGTATCGACTCGTTCGACCAGTGGGGTGTCGAACTCGGCAAAACCCAAGCCAAGGCGCTGTTGCCGGTGATCACCGCCGATGCGCCGCCCGCAGAACAGTCGGACTCGTCGACCGACGCGCTGGTGCGCCGATACCGCGTCGAGCGCGGCCGCACCGCCTGACTGCAGGCGTCTGGGTCGGCCTGGTCCAGCCGAGGATCGTCGCCGGCGCACCCCCACTCCCCGGCTGTGCAATTTCATACGCGACATGCCGGCGCGGGTGTATGGATATGCACACTCGCGATGCGCCTGCCGAACGCAACACGGCGCACACCCCTGATGGAGTGTGCGCCGCGCGCGTAGCTGTGGCTAGTTAACCATTACGGGGCCGGAATGTTGATGCACCCGACGTTCGGCAGGCAGCCGCTCGCACCGCCGGGGCCGGCCGCACCGCCGGGACCGCCGGGAGCCAACGAACCGCTGGCACCGCCGGGTCCAGCCGAACCCTCAGGGCCGCCGGGGATTACCCCCTCGGCGCCGCCGAGGTCAGCCGAACCCTGGGGGCCGCCGGGGACGTCCACCTCGGCACCGCCACCGGGGCCGGCTTCGATGTTGCCGGTAGTGGCGCACGGGGTACCGTCGGCGTTGACACACGGCGGTGGTGGCGGCTGGGCACCGGCGACAGGCGCAACTGCGATGGCCGCTGCGGCAGCGCTTGCGAACAACAGGGGCGTCATCTTCGTCAGTTTTACGTTCATGCTTTCGGACTACCACCACCGGCAGCCGATGAAACATCGAATCTTCACAACCTACCGACCTGTCGGAGCCCGGAAACGGTGTCCGCCAGCGTTTCCTGCGGGTCACGATAGGTGATGCCGAGCTCCATTTCGCTCGGCGAATCGTCGCAGGACGGCATCTGCGTGTAGTACTGCATCGCCGCCCCGGTCAGCGGTGCGGCGAACGGAAGATAGGGCCCGACCACGTCGACCACCCGTCCGATATTGCGAAGTAAAACGTCCGGAACCGGGTACACCCAAAGTGAGGCGTCCGCTGCGCGGCCAATCAACGCCGCCAGGTCAGCGGTCTGCACGCGTTTGCCGCCCGCCATGTAGCGACGGGGTCCTCTACCGGGTTCCAGCAGCGCCGCGTGCAGCGCGGCGAGGTCTCGAACGTCGACCACCGTCCACGCCGCACCGCGACCGGGCACTCCACGCATCTGCACCGCTGCCTGAACGCCTTGGGCCGCTTCACCGAACTGATTACCCGCCGGCGGTCCGAGCACCATGCCCGGATACGTGATGGCGACCGGCGCACCGTCCTCCTGAAGGCCTCGTGCGTACTTCTCCACCGCCGCCTTGGATTTGCCGTAGCCGTCTGTTCCCCCTGTCACCGGGAGGTCGGCGTGCAGGGTGCGGCAGCCTGGTTGGAACAAGGCTGTGAAACTCGAAACGTGCACAATCGGATCGAGGCCACGCTCGGCCGCCGAGCCGAGCACATTTCGCGCGCCGTCGAGGTTGGTCTGCAACATGACGCCGGCCTGCCGTGGATCGATGGATACCATTGCCGCGGAATGGATCACGGCGTCACAGCCGTCCATCGCCGCGGCCGTCGACTCGGCGTCGGCGATGTCGCCGATCGCGTAATCGTCGGTGGCTACGCCGATCTGCGCGGCGCTGGTCGCGAGCCGCGCCGGATCGCGGACCAAGAACCTCACTTGATGTCCCGCCTCGGCGACGGCCTTGGCCGTCCACGCGCCGACAAATCCCGTCCCACCAGTCAACAACACCTTCATGGCGCTGCCTTTACCCGGTAGCGCAATCCGCTACACGGTTGGCCTACGCGAACGGTTTGGTGAACCGGGGCGGCAGCACCCGCAACAACTGCACCAGCGGCGCCCACGGCCACCACGGCACCGCGGCACGCCCGCTTTCACGTTCGATGACCGAGACCATCGCACGCACGCCGGTTTCGTTGTCGGCCATCAACATCGTCGATGCGGATCTCGCAGTCATCTCGGATTCGATGTACCCGGGTTCGAGGACGGTCACCTTGATCGGGCCCGTGGCGTACTCCGCGCGCAGCGACTCGCCCAGCGACGTGACACCGGCCTTGCTCGCGGCGTAGGCGGCCTTCACGCCCGGCACACCTTTGTTTCCGAGCACCGACGAGACGAGCACCAGATGGCCGCCGCCGGTTTCCTTGAACATCTCCAGCGCCGTTTCGATCTGGACAAGTGCCGCAACGAGGTTCGTCTCGATGGTGGCCTTGTTGGCCCACAGCTTGCCCGTCCCCAGCGGCGCCCCCTTGCCGAGGCCGGCGTTGACGATGATCCGGTCGATGCCGCCCAGTTCCTGACAGAGCTCGCGAAACACCTTCGGCACCTGATCGTGATCGTTGACGTCGAGGGTGGCGACGGCGACGTTGATGCCGGGATGGCGGCCGAGCAGTTCGGCCTGCAGTTCGTCGAGGCGGTCGGTGCGGCGGGCGCACAGCGCGAGGTCGCGGCCCTTGGCGGCGAATGCGCGGGCCATCCCGGCGCCCAGGCCAGAGCTCGCGCCGGTGATCAGGATCTTCTGCCGAGTCACCCCGACAGACTAAGCCAGCCGAGGCAACGTCAAGATGAGCGCATGGTTCTTCTGCGCATCGCGGCATTTGTGCTGGTGACCTTGTGCGTCGCGGTCTCCACGGCGACCGCTCACGCTGACCCCGTCGGCCCGCTGCACCGGCTGGTCGACACCGCGGCGCAGCGGCTGGCCACCGCCGACCCGGTGGCTGCGGCCAAGTGGCTGCGCGGCGGACAGATCACCGACCGGCAGCGCGCCGACGCGGTCCTCGGCGCGGTAGCCGCGGCCGCCACCGCACGCGGGGTCGATCAGGGCTATGTGCGCACGGTGTTCGGCGACCAGATCGACGCCACCGAGGGCATCCAGTACATCCGCTTCGGCCAGTGGAAATTCGAGCCGGCGACCGCACCCACCACCGCCCCCGATCTGTCGCAGTCCCGTTCACACATCGACGAATTGAATAGCATCATGGTCGACGAGATTGCGCAGCAGTGGAACTGGCTGCACAGCCCGGACTGCCCGGCGCTGCTGATGGATGCCACCACCGCCGTCGCCGACGCCCGCCGCCTCGATCCGCTCTACCGACAGGCGTTGTCGGCGGCCACCGGTTCTTACTGTCGGGACAGCTGACCCGACGTACACTGAGCGCATCGACGAGCCGCGGAAACGACCACGCCAGGAACGGTCACGAGACACTGTGGAGGTGTTGCTCGAGGCCGCGGCGCAGATGTTCAGCCGGGAAGGCCTGAGCGCGACGACCAACCGCATCGCCGAACGGGCAGGGGTGTCGATCGGCAGCCTCTATCAATACTTTCCGAATAAGCACGCGCTGATCCGCGCGTTGGCCGAGCGCCATGTCAACGCGGCCCAAGCGCGTATGGACGAGGCCTTCAAGCGGCTGCGCGACGAAGAGCCGCCGTTCGACGAAGCCATGCGCATTCTCCTCGAGACGGTCGTCGACCTGCACCGCGACCATCCCGGCCTCCACCGCCTGATGCATCGGCTCGGCCCGCGCCTGCCTGCCGAACTCGATGCTCTTCGGGCGTTCGAAAACGACATCTGCGGGGAGGTCGCCTACCACTTGGCGCGGTGTGGCCGCGACGGTGGCGACGCCGAGTTGACCGCCCAGACCGTGATCCACGCGGTCGACGCTCACCTGCACCGAGTCATGACCAGCCGCGATATGGACGTCGAGCAGCTGGTGAGTTTGGTCGGCCGGTTGGCGCCGCCGACCTAGGGCGCCGTACCCGTCGAACCGGACAGCACGTCGTCACGAACCGCGCGCAATGCGTCGGCGAGCTGGCGCAGCCCCGGTTCCTCGATCGGGTAATGACCGCAGTTCTCCAGCAGCACAAGGCTTTTCGGCCCGCCGATGCGGTTCAGGAAGTTGATGCTGAGCTCCGGTGGGGTCCAGCGGTCCGCCGCTGGATGGACCAGGGTGACGGGTGCCGCGCGGAAGGTTTCGGGCTCCGCGTGCCGGAAATTCAGCCAGCTGGCGAGGAAGCCAAGCGGCACCCGCACGCCTCCGCCTTTCGGGTCGGTGGCGCACAACCGGCTCAACTCCGGGTTCAGGCTCATGTTGTTCATGTCGACCAGCCAGCGGATCGGCACCCGCACGTCGCCGAGCAGCGGATCGACCGCGTTCATCATTTTCGGTGCGACCGGCCCGATCGCCGGGATGCGCGCCACCGCGCGCCTGGCGTCGGGATCGACCGGGTCGAGCAGGCACGTGACGACAATGTGGGCGACTTCACCTGTGCGCGCGGCGGTTTCGTACGCCATCATGCCGCCCATGCTCGCGCCGAGCAGGACGAGCGGGCGCCGGTCATGGGCGCGCTCGGCGGCCACGAGTTCGGACAACATGTCGAGCCAGTCGTGGTAGCGCACCGAGCCCGGGTCGGGTTCGACGGTGTCACCGTAAAGCGGCATGTCCGGTGCCAGCACCTCGACGCCTTCCCGCGCGGCGGCCGCCGCGATCGGCCACAGTGCGCCCGAGTAACCGCCGCCGCCGTGGATGACCATCACGCGCACGGCCGCCTCGGATGCGGTGGCCCGGGCGATGTGGATGGTGCGCCCGCGCCACGACCACCAGGTCGACGTCGGATCGATCGGTGGATTCGGGCGGTGCTCGGTGGGCAAAAATGAGGCGTATCTGGCGTAATCCATGCCCATCAGCGTCGGCCGCCGAGCATCGGCTGACAACCCGCGTTCCGCAGCCCACCTGCCTGGGCCGACGCGCGGCTGCTCACATTTACTTCAGCAGCCGCGACAACCGCCGGTCGGCGAGCACCTTGCCGCCGGTCTGGCACGTCGGGCAGTACTGGAATGACTTGTCGGCGAACGACACTTCACGCACGGTGTCCCCGCACACCGGGCAGGGCAGCCCGGTGCGGGCGTGGACCCGCAACCCGGAGCGCTTCTCACCCTTGAGCGTGGCCGCCTGTTGACCGACCGAGCGTTCGACGGCGTCGGTGAGGATGCTGATCATCGCGTCGTGCAGCGCGGCGAGTTGCGCCTCGGTCAGCTTGCCCGCCGTCGCGAACGGCGACAGCCGCGCGGCATGCAGGATCTCGTCGCTGTAGGCATTACCGATGCCGGCGATCACCTTCTGGTCGGTGAGAACGGTTTTGATTCGCCCGCTGTTGGTCTTCAGCACGTCAGCCAGGTCGTCGGGGCCCAGCGACAACGCGTCGGGCCCCAGCGTGGCGATGCCGGGCACTGCGGCCGGGTCGTCGACGAGCCAGACCGCGAGCCGCTTCTGGGTGCCTGCTTCGGTGAGGTCGAAGCCCGGCGCTTCCCCAGGTGTTCCGAGGTGTACCCGTAAGGCGATGGGCCCCTTGCCCGGTTTCAGCGGCGCGGCGGCCAGTTTGTCCGACCAGCGCAGCCATCCCGCCCTCGACAGGTGGGTGATCAAATGCAGGTCACCCACCTGTAATCCGAGATACTTCCCCCACCGGCCGGCGCCGGTGACGGGCTGGCCGTGCAGCGCTGACGGCGCCGGGTCGAACGTCTTGAGCACCGAGAACGCCGCCACGTCCATGCGTCCGACGGTCAGGCCCACCGCGTGGCGGCGCAGGTGGTCGGCGAGCGCTTCGATTTCGGGCAGTTCGGGCATGTCTCTAGTTTGCCGTTCGGACCACCAGCGACAACAGCCAACTGACGAGGGATAACACGATCGCCGCCCAGATCGCCGTCCACCAGAAGTCGTCGATGTAGAGACCCCAGTGGGTGGTGTTCTCGGTGATCCACGACGTGATCCACAACATCAGCGCGTTGATGACGATGTGAATCAAACCGAGCGTGAGGATGTAGAGCGGGATCGAGATGATCTGCACGATGGGCTTGATGACCGCGTTGACCAGACCGAAGACCACCGCGACGACGAAGATGATGCCGATCTCCTGCAGTGTGGAATCCGCGCCGACGAACCGGATACCGGGCACGATCAGCGTGACCACCCACAACGCGAGCCCGGTCAAAGCCGCGCGCAACAGAAACGACATCGCATTAGCCTAAACCAACGACGCATTGGAGGGACCGCCATGGATTTCGCGCAACGCACCGTCGATCTCGCGCGGCGAAACGTCGACGAGGGCGGCCGCCCGTTCGCCACCGTGATCGTCAAGGACGGTGAGGTCCTCGCCGAAAGCGCCAATCAGGTTGCCCAGACGCACGATCCGACCGCACATGCCGAGATCCTCGCGATACGTCAGGCGTGCACGACGTTGGGCACCGAACATCTCACCGGTACCACGATCTACGTCCTCGCCCACCCGTGCCCGATGTGTCTTGGTTCGTTGTACTACTGCTCGCCAGACGAAGTCGTTTTCCTGACCACCCGTGACGCCTATGAGCCCTACTACGTCGACGACCGCAAATACTTTGAGCTCAACACGTTTTACGACGAGTTCGCCAAGGACTGGACACAGCGCCGGTTGCCGATGCGCCATCAGCCGCTGGAGGCCGCAGTCGACGTCTATCGCAGGTGGAACGAACGCAACGGCGGTGAGCGTCGCGTCACCTAGCCCGACCGCAGCAGGTAGGTATCCATGATCCAGCCGTGGTTGGCCCGCGCGTCGGCGCGCATCTGCGCGATCTGATCGCCGACCTCGCCGACCGTGCCTGCGACCAGCATCTCGTCGGGTGTGCCCAGGTATGCGCCCCACCAGATGCGCGTCGCAGGCGGGCAGCCGAGAAACGCGCAGTCCGCGTCGAGCATCACTACGGCGCTACCCGTCAGGCCGTGCTCGCGCAATTGCCGACCGGTGGTGATCAGGACGGGCTCCCCGATGTCGTTGAGCGCGATGCGATGTCGCGCGGTCAGCGCCTGGACCGCGGTGATCCCCGGGATGACGTCGTAGGTGATGTCGACTTCACGGGCGACGGTCTCGAGGATGCGCAGGGTGCTGTCGTACAGCGACGGATCTCCCCATGCCAGAAAGGCACCGACGCCCTCTGGTCCGAGTTCGGTCTCGATGGCCGACGTCCACACGCGCGCGCGTGCGGCATGCCAGTCGGCGACGGCCTGCCGGTAGGCGGGACCGTCGGGGACCATCCTGTTCCTGGGCGGGTCGGTGAGCGTCACGAACCGGTAGCCGGGTTCGCGGATGAAGCGTTCGCAGATCTGGCGTCGCAGCGCCACCAGGTCGTCTTTGGTGTCGCTTTTGTCCATCGCGAAGAACACCTGGGTGTCGTTGAGCGCGGTCACCGCCTGCGCCGTCACATAGTCGGGATCGCCGGCCCCGATGCCGATGACGTGGATTCGACGAGTCACGCAGGCAGTATGCCCTCAGTGTTTGCGGCCGCGCGAAAGCCGAAGCCGACGGGCCCGCTTGACGTCCTTCTTCTCGGCGGCCGCTGACTTGCGCAGATTACGGTCGTCTTTGGGCGGCAACTGCAACTCCTCCTCGGCCGGCAGCCCGGCCTGCAGCTGACGGCTACGCTCCAGTTCGGCGTCCACTTCGGCACCGAACAGCAACGCGAGGTTGGTGATCCACAACCACAGCAGGAACACGATGACGCCGCCCAACGCGCCATAGGTCCGGTTGTAGCTGCCGAAATTCGCCACGTAGAGCCCGAACAGCAGCGACGCGACCAGCCACACCAAGATCGCGATCGCTGCGCCGGCGCTGATCCAGCGAAACTTCGGCTGCTCGACGTTGGGTGTGACGTAGTACAGGATCGCGACCGCCAGCACGACGAAGAGCAGGATCAGCGGCCACTTGGCGATGCTCCACACCGTCACCGCCGCATCGCCGAGCCCGATCAGATCGCCGAACCACTCGGCGACAGGGCCGCTGACCGCGAGCATCACCAAGACGGCGCCCGCCATCATCAGACCGGCCAGCGTCAACATCAACTGCACCGGGCGCAGCTTCCATACCGGCCGCCCCTCGTCGATCTCGTAGATGCGGTTCATGGCTCGGCCGAGCGCGCCCACATATCCAGACGCCGACCACAGCGCGCCCACGACGCCCAGCACCAACGCGACGCCTGCTGTCGGCGCGTTGACCAACTGCTCAATTGTCGGCCGCAGCGTGTCGACCGCGGACGCCGGCGCCACCTCGCCGACGATCTCGAGCAACGCGTCGACCGTTCGCTGGCCTTGCCCGAACACCCCGAGCAACGACACCATGACCACCAGCGCCGGAAAGACCGACAGTGTCGCGTAGTACGTCAGCGCCGCCGCCAGATCGGTGCACTGGTCCTGCATGAACTCTCGAAGCGCCTTGCGCATGGCGTAGATCAGCGACGGCCGGGTGAGGTCGGTTGGGGACTCGGGTTTGCGAGGGTCGTCTGGGTCGGGCGCCTCAGCGGCGTTGTCGGCCTCGTCAGTTCGCATACCACCTCTTACCCACGGCCGCCGCAGCCAAACCAGGTCAGTACCGCAGGTATGCAGTACCGCAGGTATTGACTTGCGTCGAATGTGTCCCTACGTTCCTAGCTATGAGTACGCCGCTCAGTACTTCTCGTCCGACGCGCGAAACCATCGCGGAACGCCTGCTCAAGGGCTCGGCCAAGAAGTCCTATGCGCCCGCCGTCGACATCGACTGGGACGCACCGCTGGACCCTGACAAATTCTTCCTGCCGCCACAGATCGTGACCCTCTACGGCACGCCGGCCTGGGACGCGATGACACGCGCGCAGCAGATCGAATTGTCCCGTCAGGAACTGGTGAACATTCTGTCGGCGGGTATCTGGTTCGAGAACATCCTCAATCAGGCACTTCTACGCGACCTGATGCACCGGGACGTGAGGGCGGCGTCGACGCACTACTCGCTCACCGAACTCGGTGACGAGACACGGCACATGGTGATGTTCGGCAAGGTGATCGAACGGCTCGGCGCGGAGCCGGTGCAGCCCCGGCGGTGGCAGCGAGTCATCATCAACGCTCTGCCGCTGCTGTTCCGAGGGCCGATCCTGTGGGGCGCCGCGCTGGTTGGCGAGGAGATTTTCGACGCGCTGCAGCGACAGATTCTGGAGGATCCTGATCTGCAGCCAATTGTCAAGCGCCTCATGCGAATTCATGTGACCGAGGAGGCCCGCCACATTCAGTATGCCCGCGATGGGCTGCGTCGGACCAGGCCGCATATGCGCTTCGTCCAGCGGTTCGTGATGAGCAACCTGCACGGTGTCGGTGGGCCGTTCTACCGCTACCTGCTGACCATCCCTGTCCCGTACCGGCGGATGGGCCTTGACGCCCGCGCGGCGCGGCAGATGGCACTGGCCAACAAGCACCATCAAGCTGTCAAGGTGGCCGGCTTCGCGCCGCTGGCATCGTTTTTCGAGGAGGTCGGCTTGATGGGTCCGATCGCCAGGCGCATGTGGCGCAGAAGCGGCTTCCTGCCCCGATGACTGCCGTGTACGACGGCCCGGCGGCCATCCGCGTCAACAACATGGACCACTCGGTGCGGGTCAGGCTGACCGGACACCTCGACCCCATCGACGGCCGGTACCACTGGCGCGGAATGGTTTTGGGCTGGACACCCGACGCCGCCCTTCGGCTACCGCAGCAGGTGTCGGTGTGCGTCGACGGCCGCACGGCGATGGGTCACCTGACCGAGGTGACTCCCTGGGGCACCCATTGCGTCGCCGGCGTCGGCGCACCCCCGTACCCGGCCGACGACTGACTACTCGGCGTTTTCGTTGGTCAGCGCCTGGAAGCCTTTAGCCTGACCGCGGGCCAGCGCCGCACGGACGACGCCGACAACCAGCCCGTGTGCCGCGGCCGCGATGAACACCTCGCGGGTTGAGCGACTGAGGTCCTTGGGATCCGGCTCCTCGTCGTCGGGATCCACCCGTTGCCAGATCTCGGTGAAGATCTTGCCGGCGATCAGACCGCCGACCACGCTGCTGGCGATCGACAGGGGCTTGTACATGGCCTTGGCAGCAGTCATCGCGAAGTCATTCCCGTCGCGCCAAACCCCAAACCCAAACTAGAACACGTTCTAGGATGGTCGGGTGCGCTTCACCTATGCCGAGGCAATGACGGATCCGACGTACTACCTTCCGCTGGCGCAGGCCGCCGAGGCGGCGGGGTATCACGCGATGACGATCGCAGACAGCATCGCCTACCCGTTCGAATCAGATTCCAAATATCCCTACACCCCCGACGGCAACCGTGAGTTCCTCGACGGTAAGGCGTTCATCGAAGCCTTCGTTCTCGCCGGGGCGCTGTGCGCGGTCACCACGACGCTGCGGTTCAACTTCTTCGTCCTCAAGCTGCCGATCCGCCCGCCCGCGCTGGTGGCCAAGCAAGCGGGTTCACTGGCCGCGCTTTTCGACAACCGGCTGGGGCTCGGCGTGGGCACCAGCCCGTGGCCCGAAGACTACGAGCTGATGGGTGTGCCGTTCGCCAGGCGCGGTAAACGCATGGACGAGTGCATCGAGATCATCAAGGGGCTGACCACCGGCGAATACTTCGAATTTCACGGCGAGTTCTACGACATCCCCAAAACCAAGATGACGCCTGCGCCGACGAAGCCGATTCCGATCCTGATCGGCGGCCACGCCGATGCCGCGTTGCGGCGCGCAGCCCGCTGGGACGGGTGGATGCACGGCGGGGGCCACGCCGAGGAACTCGATCACCTCATCAAGCGGCTCAATCAGTTTCGCGTGGAGCAGGGCCATACCGGGCCCTTCGAGATCCACGTCATCTCGGCCGACGCCTTCACCTTGGACGGGATCAAACGCCTCGAGGACAAGGGCGTCACCGATGTGATCGTCGGCTTCCGGCTGCCCTACATCAGCGGTCAGGACACCGAACCGCTGGACACCAAAATCCGCCATCTGGAGAGCTTCGCCGAGAAGGTCATCGCCAAGCTGTAAAAACTCACTCGCCTACCCGCCTCGCAGCGTGAAGTGCGGGCTCTCGCCATATGTCTGCCGGTACTGCAGCGCGAACCTGCCGGTGTGCGCAAAGCCCCAACGGGCCGCGATCTCGGTGACGGTGTCGTACGGCCGGTCGGCCGCCAACATCTCCTGACGGGCGTAGTGCAGCCGCAGCCTGCGCAGATACTGCAGCGGTGTGGTTTCCAGGTGGCGACGGAACATGTACTGCACCGCCCTGGGAGTGACATGCACCGCCTCCGCGATGTCGGCGAGCGCAATGTCAGTGGTGACGTTGGCTTCCACGAACTCCATGGCGCGACGGAGCAACACCGGCTTGTGGTCGGTGTAGTCATGGGGTGAGGGCTGGCTGGCAGCCGAGTTCGGGAACGTCGACAGGGTTACCGCTGCCAGCAGCCGGCCCGCCTGACCCAAAACGAGCGGTGTGGCGAAACAGTCGTCGGCCACAACATTTCGCCGCACATAGTCGACGGTGTTCTTCCACAGCCGCGCGGCAGCCAGGTCAACGGGTGCAAAACTGGAGAACCGGACAGGAAGGGGGGCATGGCTGCTTGGCAGACCCGTCGCCACACCGGCCACCACCGCTGGGTCCAGCAGCAACGTCGTGCTTGCGAGATCCTGTGAGGTGGCACAGTGCGGCAGGTGGGGCTGGGAGGTCACCGTGATGTCGCCAACCGTGGCCTCGCTCGTCAGACCGTCGCAGTCGGTGTCGAACCAGCCGCGGGTCGTCCACACCACCACAACCCTGTTGAGCGGATCTGGTGCGGCTGCCAAGTGCCCGGGTGCGATGATTTCGTCAATCGCGAAGGGCCCCACGGCCGTTCGCGAGTGCATCAACAACGGGCCCTCGCGGACACCGACCTGTTTGCGTGACAGTCGCAGCCGCACCCCGTAGACGTCCTCGAGGTATTCCTCGGCGTCCGCAGCGTCGGTTATCTCGACCTGGCTTCGTTCCGGTCGATGAACGTGGCACGAAGTGATACTGATCGCGATCACCTCATTCTCGAAGGTGATGGTCCCCGGACCCGTGTGCTCAACCCATGGCCAACTCCATCGTAACCACGAGTTCAGCGTCCCAGCGGGCGATGGGTGCCAGTGAACTCACGACGCCATCGCGTCGAACAACCGCGCGATCTGGGCGGGCGCCACGTCGACATTGCACTGTTCGCGCAAGGTACGCAGGGGCTGGGCGATCGCTTGCAGATCAGCCCACTCCTGCGGATGGGCGACGAAATATGCGCGGATCGCGTTTTCGCCCTCACCGGGCGGCATCGCGCCGGCATTGGTGACGACGTCGTTTGCCCCGGAGTGGCTCGCCAGGTAGTCGCCCGTCGCGGTGGACACCGAACCGAGCGCAGTGCTCAACCCGGCTGCGGTGCATTGCGGCTGCGCGGCGGCCGTGGGCAGCGCAATCGTCGTCGCAGCCAGCCCGCCGACCGCCCCTGACATGAGTAGACCGAGAGCCCCGCGTTTCACGCTGATTTTGTGCATTGCTCATCCCCTGAGGTGGCGTTACGTTCCCCGACGAAGTGGTCAGTACCCATAGTTCGGGCAGTTGACACTTCTTTGGCGCATTCCTACTCCCAGCTGACCTCGTCGGGCTCCTTGTCGGGCCGCAGGCCGCGCCAACTCGGCTGGCGCAGACGGTCATCGGAGGTGCGTTCGCTGTAGCGCACCTCGCCGACCAGTTCGGGCCGCACGAACGTGACGCCCTTGGCGTCCTGGCGAGGCAGCCGGTCGTTGAACGGGCTTTCGTCGGTCTCCAACGGTTTGAGGGTGTTCTTGAGATCGGCGAGGGCCTTGTCGGTGAAGCCGGTGCCGACGCGACCGACGAACTGCAGTCCTCCAGCTGGATTGTCTGGGTCCGGAATCCCGAGCACCAGCGCGCCGATCCCGCTCGAGCGTCCGCCCTCGCCTTGGCGCCAGCCGCCGATCACGACTTCCTGGGTGTTCCACAGCTTATCCTTGATCCACGACGCTGAGCGTCGCCCCGGCTGGTAGGTCGAGTCGCGTTTCTTGGCGACGACGCCCTCCCACCGTTTCTTCTTGGCCTGCTCGAGTGCCTCGGGGCCGTCGCCGGGCAGCGGTTCGGGCACGATCAGCGCGCCGCCCGCAGCCAAGGCTTCGAGGATTTTCCGGCGGTCGGAGTACTTGGCGCGCAGCAGCGAGCGGCCGTCCAGATTCAGGATGTCGAATGCCCAGAACTCCACCCGGGTGGAACGGGCCCGGTTCTGCATCTCGGAAAAACTCGGCACACCCGACTCGTCCAGTGCCACCGCCTCGCCGTCGAGGATCACGTGATGGTCGGCGAGATCGGCTGCGAGCGCCTCGAATTGGCGATACTCGGCGGTGACGTCGCGGCCGCGCCGCGAACGTATGCTGAGCCTGCCGCGGTCGGCCTCCACCAGCACCCGGTAGCCGTCCCACTTACCCTCGAACGCCCACTGGCCCGCCTTGAGCTTGGCCACCGATCCCTCGGTGGCCAGCATGGGCGCGAGATCGCCGACGTGCGGGTCCTTTTGGTCCTTCATCCGGTGGGCCAGCCAGTTCTTCCCGTCGGTTTGGATCAGCGCGTACCGCCCGCGGATCTTGTCGCCGTGCAGGGTGATGATGACTTCGCCGCCTTTCGCGGCGCCGTCCGGTGGCACATCGTTGAACTTCTCGGTTTCGTATATTCCCGAATCCCAGATGATCATCTTGCCGCCGCCATACTCGCCTTTGGGGATCTCACCGTGAAAGGTCAGGTACTCCAGTGGGTGGTCCTCGGTGTGCACGGCGAGCCGGTTCTCGGCTGGCGTTTCGGGCAGGTTCTTGGGCACCGCCCAGCTCACCAGCACGCCGTCGCGTTCGAGGCGCAGGTCGTAGTGCAGCCGTCGCGCATGGTGTTCCTGGATGACGAACTGGTTGTTGTCGCCGGCCTTCGGCGGCTTGTTGGGTACCGGCTCGGGGGTTTTCGACGGGTCGCGCATGCTGCGGTAGGTGGTCAACCGGTCGGCGATGGGTACCGCCTCGTCGAGTTCGGCGAGCAGATCGCCCATCTCTTCGACGCGGGTCAGCACCTCGTCGAGGTTGAGATGACGCAGCTTCGGGTCCTCGATCTCCTCCCAGGTGCGCGGCGCGGCGACGGTCGGATGTTCGCGTCCGCGAAGCGAATACGGCGCGATCGTCGTCTTGGCCGCGTTGTTCTGGCTCCAGTCGAGGAACACCTTCCCGGTGCGCAGGCTCTTGGTCATGGTCGCGGTGACGAGTTTGGGCATCGCCTTTTCCAGTTGCTGCGCAACGCGTTTGGCCAACACCGAGGCGCCCGGCGAGCTGACCGGATCGTCCAGCGGTGCATACAGATGCAGCCCCTTGCTGCCGCTGGTGAGCGGAAAGGTCGTCAGCCCGATGTCGCTCATCAGGTCTCGTACCGCTGTGGCGACCCGGCACAGCTGCTTCATCGTGACGCCCTCGCCCGGGTCGAGGTCGAAGACGATACGGGTGGCCGGGCCGGGCTTGAACGTGTCACCCCTCTCCCCACTGCGCGCGCCCGTAACGAACCGCCACTGCGGAACGTGCACCTCCAATGACGCCTGCTGCGCCAGCCACGCGACGCCCTCGACGGTGTTGATGACCGGATATGTGGTGGTGCCGGACTTGTGCACGATGGTGCCGCGGTCCAGCCAGTCCGGCGCCGACGATGCGAGTTGCTTTTCGAAGAACGACGACTCCTCGACGCCGTTGGGCCAGCGCTTGCGGGTGACGGGACGCCCCGCGATGTGCGGGATCATCACCTCGGCGATGCGCAGGTAATAGTCGAACACTTGCGCCTTGGTGGTGCCCGTCGCGGGGTACAGCACCTTGTCGGGGTTGGTCAGCTTCACCCGGCCGAAACGATCCACAGTACGAACGTATACCCGCTGCTACGGTGAATCAGTGCGGACGATTCTGGCAGCGTGCCTGGTCGCGGCGGCCACGCTGATCGCCGCACCCAGCGCTGCAGCGGACCCGCAGGATCTCGTCCCCTACTGCTCGGGCGATCAGACGCCGATCGACAACAACTGCCGGAGCATGGCCCACCAGACGGTCACCCACGAGGGAACGGGCTTGGACCCGGATCTGCCGAGCGGCCTGGATCCAGCCAACCCGGCGGTCGTTGGCTAGAGCTACCCGATCCGCTCCCCTGTTTCCGGGTGGAACAAGTGCACATAACCGTCGGAACGCTTGCGCAATCGCACGGTGTCGGCCAGCTTCGGCGCCGACCGTGGCATCGTGCGCGCCACCAACTCGACCCCCGAGCCGGAGGCGGTGTGGGTGTAGACGTATGCCTCGCTGCCGAGGTCCTCGACCAGGTCGACGACGACCTCGACGCCGCCGGTGTCGGTGAGCTCCAGCTGCTCGGGCCGGATGCCGATGGTGACCTCGTCCAGACCGGCATCGGCCAGCAGCGTCATCTGGTCGCGCTCGAGTTCCAGCGTCGAATCCTCGTTCACGCGAACACCGTTTGAGGCGATCGGCAGCGTCACGAGGTTCATCGCCGGTGAGCCGATGAAACCGGCCACGAACGCGTTGTGCGGTTTGTCGTAGAGCTCGCTGGGCGACGCGAACTGCTGCAGCTTGCCGTCGCGCAGCACCGCCACCCGGTCACCCATCGTCATCGCCTCGACCTGGTCGTGGGTGACGTACACCGTGGTGGTGCCCAGCCGGCGCTGTAATGCGGCGATCTGGGTGCGGGTCTGCACCCGCAGTTTGGCGTCGAGGTTGCTCAACGGCTCATCCATACAGAACACCCGCGGTTCACGCACGATCGCGCGCCCCATCGCGACGCGTTGACGTTGCCCACCCGACAGCTTGGCCGGTTTGCGGTCCAAGAACTCCACCAGGTCAAGCACTTTGGCGGCTTCCTCGACCTTGCGGCGTCGCTCGGCGGAAGGCACCCCGCGCAGCTTGAGCGCGAAACCCATGTTCTCCGCGACGGTCTTGTTCGGGTACAGCGCGTAGTTCTGGAACACCATCGCGATGTCGCGGTCCTTGGAGGGCACGCCGACCATGTCGCGGCCGCCGATTTCGATGCTGCCCTCGTCGATGTCCTCGAGGCCGGCGAGCATGCGCAGCGCGGTGCTCTTGCCCGAACCCGATGGCCCGACCAGCACGACGAACTCACCGTCGGTGATGTCGAGGTTCAACGAGTCGACCGCGAGCTTGTCGGAGCCCTCGTAGATGCAGGAGGCGTTGCGATAAGTGATTGTCGCCATTGGATGTGCCTTTCTATTTGATGGCGCCGAAGGAGAGCCCACGAACCAGCTTGTTCTGCGCGATCCACCCCGCGAGAACCACCGGCAGCGCGGCCATCGTCGCCGCCGCGCACAGCTTGGCCCAGTACAGGCCTTGACCCGCGATGAACCCGACCATGAAGACCGGCATGGTCTGCGCCTGCACGGCCGTCAGGTTCACCGCGAAGAAGAACTCGTTCCAGGCGAAGATCACGCAAATCAACGCCGTCGCCGCGATACCCGGCGACACCAGTGGCAGGATCACCTCCCGCACCGACCGCCACGTGCTGGCGCCGTCGAGGGCGGCCGCCTCCAGCAGTTCGCCGGGGACCTCGAGGAAAAACGACCGCATCATCCACACCGCGATGGGCAGGTTCATCGCGGTGTACAGAATGATCAGCGCCCAGATATTGTCCAGCAGGCCGATATTCGACACGATCACGTACAGCGGGATGATCACCGCGACGACCGGCAGCATCTTGGTGCTGATGAAGAAGAACAGCACGTCCTGGGTCTTGCGAACCGGCCGCAGCGACAACGCGAATGCAGCGGGCACGCCCAGCAGCAGCACCAGGATGGTCGAAACCCCGGTGGCGAACGCCGAGTTGAGCAACGCCGTGCCCACACCCTGGTCGAACACCGCCTTGAACTGGTCCAGCGTGGGAACGAAGAACAGCTTCGGTGTGGTGGTGTAGGCGTCGACCTCTTGTTTGAACGCGGTCAGCACCATCCAGAACACCGGGAAGAAGAAGCCCAGCCCCAGGATCCAGGCCACCGCGCCCCATGGTTCGAACTTGCGGCGCTTGACTTTTTGTTTGACCGGCGTACGGGTTTCAGTCGTGGTTGTGGTCATCATCTGCTCCTCTTCGCGCGAGCGCTCATCGCTAGGCCGCCTCTTCCTTACCGGTGAACGTCTTGAAGATCATTCGCAGCGCGAACGTGGCGACGATGATGGTGAACACCACCACGACGACGCCCATCGCCGCAGCCTGGCCGATGTCGAAGCCCAGGAACGCGCGTTGGTAGATGTAGAACGGCAGGTTGGCGCTGGCCGTGCCCGGACCGCCCTGGGTCATCATGTAGATCTGGTCGAAGGTGTTGACCAGATAGATTGCGCCGAGCACCGCGCCCAGTTCGATGAACCGGCGCAGGTGCGGAAGTGTCAGCTCACGGAAGAGTTGAAACGAGTTCGCCCCGTCGACGCGTCCGGCCTCCAGGATGTCGCGCGGCATCGACTGAAGACCGGCGAGGATCAGCAGCATCATGAACGGCGTCCACTGCCAGACCAGCGCCAGGATCACCGAACTCAGCGGGAACCTGCTGACCCAGTCGATGCCCTCGATGCCGAACGGGGACAACAACCAGTTCACGATGCCGAAGACCGGGTCGAGCATCGCCGTCTTCCACATCAACGCGCCGGCGACGGGGGTAACCAGAAACGGCGTGATCAACAGGGTTCGGACCACGCCGCGGCCCAGGAACGCCCGGTCGAGCAGCAGCGCCAGGATCAACCCCAGCACCACCGAGATCAGCACCGTGGCCACGATGATCACCACCGTGTTGATTGCCGCCTGCCAGAACACGCTGTCGCGCACCACGTCGACGTAGTTCTGCAGTCCGACGAACCGACGTGAGCCGGGCCGCACCAGGTTCCACGACAGGGTGGAGTAGTACAGCGTGAACAGGAACGGGATCTGGGTGACGATGATCGTGAAGATCAGCGCCGGAAGCAGCGGCCCGCGCCTGCGCCAGCCTTCGGCCCGGCTGACCTTGGGGTCCTGTTTCGTTTTGATGCGCGCGACGTGCTCGGAGTCGGTATGGGGTTCCCGCTCAAGCGTTGTCATGGCTTCTCCTGATAGGTGCGGCCGACGACCTCGGCGTATTCCTGGGACTGTTTGAGCGCATCCTCGACCGACTTCTGACCGGCGATGGCGGCGCTGATCTGCTGGCTGACCCTGGTTCCGAGGTCCTGGAACTCCGGGATGGCCAGGAACTGAACTCCGGTGTAGGGCACCGGATCCACGGTGGGTTTCTGCGGGTTGGCTTTCTCGATCGATTCGAGCGTCACCTCACCGAAGGCCTCCGACACCGCCTGGTACTGCGGGAGCTGATAGGTCGACAGCCGGTTGCCGGGCGGCACCCGGGCCCAGCCGAGTTCCTCACCGACGAGCTTGATGTAGTTCTTGTCGGTCATCCACGCGATGAACTTCCACGCGTCTTCTTTCTTGTCGCTGGAGGTGGGGATGCCCAGCGACCAGGCGTACAACCAGCCGGGGTAGGGCTTTTCTGCCATCGGCGCCAACGCGTAGCCGACCTTGCCCACCACGTTGGACTCTTTGGGGTCTTCGAGCACCGACACCGCCGACGTGGCGTCGTACCACATGGCGGCGCGACCTTGAGCGAACTGTGTTGCGCACTCGCCGAATCCGGCTGT
The DNA here is from genome assembly GCF_053483935.1 of Mycolicibacterium sp. XJ879. NCBI lineage: Bacteria > Bacillati > Actinomycetota > Actinomycetes > Mycobacteriales > Mycobacteriaceae > Mycobacterium > Mycolicibacterium sp. XJ879. Next base: position 194,907 of record NZ_JBEFTH010000006.1, on the reverse strand, counting down.
CGCCGCGCCCGGCTCACCGTGACTGCGCACCAGGTCGACATAGAAGTTCACGGCATCGCTGACTTCGGGGCTGTCCAGCTGGGCGTTCCATTCCATGTCGTACCAGCGTCCGCCGAACGTGTTGATCACCGTGTCCAGCGGTGCGAGCACCTCCCCCCAACCGGGCTTGCCGCGCAGGCAGATGCCGACCATGTCGGGCCCGTCGAGTTCGGCGGCGGCATCGGCGACCTGCTGCCAGGTCGGGTTGTGCGGCATATCGATACCGGCCTGCTCGAACAGGTCCTTGCGGTACATCAGAAACGACGACTCACCGTAGAACGGCACCGAGTACATGTCGCCCTCGTAGGACAGCGACTCCCGCAGCGACGGGATGAAGTCGTCCTGATCGTAACCAGGGGTGTCGGCGATGTAGTCGGAAAGGTTGGTCAGCCAACCGTTCTCGGCCCACTGCGGGGTTTCGTAGTTGCTGATCATCACGACGTCGAACTCGCCGCCGCCCATGGCCGTCGACGCGGTGATCTTGGCGCGGGCCTGGTTCTCCGACAACGTGACGAACCGCAACTGGATATCGGGGTTGGCGGCTTCGAAGTGCCGCGACAGCGACCGGGCGTCGGTCATCTGCGAATTGGAGATCATCGCGATCGTGACGGTACGATCGGTGGCACCGAGGGTTCCCGCCCCTGCGCAACCGGCCGTCAGCGTCAAGCCAGCCGCGGCCGCACACGCCGCCCATCTGCGTAACGCCCTTACCATTGCCCCACCTTTCACTGTGCCAATAACCAACGTGCACAATCGATGTCACAGACCAGCAATCTGGCCAGCTGGCCACGCAACGCGCCGAGGGTGGCGTGGTACTTCGTGACGCCACTGGAGATCAGGATCGTCTTCCGGCAACGCCGGACGTCGGACAACGGAACCGATACCGCGCGATGCTGCAGCTCGGTGTCAACCGGTACCCCGTCGGCGTCGAAGAACCGGCCGCCGATCTCGCCGACCGCGCCGAGCGACACGAGTTCGTCGAGCATGCGGGTGTCCAGGAAGCTGCCTTCGAACAAGGTGGTGGCGGTCGACACCGCGCCCACCCCGAACAGCATGGCGTCGGCGTGCCTTCCGGCTTCCAACGTCCGGGAGATGAGCGAATCGCTGCGCATGGACGCCACGGTCGACGGGTCGGCGTACAACGGCGCGGGTAGTCGGATTGCGTTGGCGCGCAACGCGTCCGCACATCTGGTGAGGATGAACTCGGCACCAGTCTGGTATGCCGCCGTCGACGTCGCGCCGTTGAGTTGCACGACCGCCCGGCACCGGGCCGTACCGGGTGTCAACGCAGTGGCCACCGCGACCTGTTCGGGGCCCCACGTGAGCCCGAGCACGTCGTCGGGCGCCAACCGCCGCGCCAGGAGCGCCGCCGCCGCTCGGCCGACGCTGGCGAAGGCGGCCGGCCGACCGGGGGCGCCGACGTCGACGCCGTGGCCGGTGACCACCGCCTCGGTCAGGTCGAAGCGCCGCTCGAGTTCGCGTTCGGCGTCGGCGTGCAGGTCGTCGCGCATACCCGGGGGAACGGCCACCTCGATGCGCACCAGACCGTGCGCCTTCGCCCGGGCGATCAACCGTCCGGCGGTCGGGCGCGAGACCCCGAGGCGGGCGGCGACCTCGGCCTGCGTCAGCCCGTCGAGGTAGTAGAGCGTGGCGGCGCGCAGGGCGAGCCGGAGATCCTCGGCGCCGGGCGTGCGGTGTGACACAGACTTGCCCGCGGTGACCTCGGGCGACGTCGATGCGGGCACAAACCCTCCCTGGTATGAGCATCTGCTCAAGGGTGCGAGTAGATGCTCAGGAGGTTAGCATGGGAGTGTGACGCACACAACACTTTCGCCGGATACCCGAATGCGGGCCGCGGTTCTGGTCGAACCCGGCCGCATCGTCGTCGAGAACCGGCCGGTGCCCAAGCCCGAACCCGGGGACGTGCTGGTCCGCGTCTCATCGGTGGGGGTCTGCGGCTCCGACACGCACTACTACCGACACGGCCGCATCGGCGACTTCGTGATGGAGGCGCCGCTGGTGCTCGGCCATGAAGCGGCGGGCACGATCGTCGCGGTCGGCGAGTCGGTGGACCCGTCGCGCATCGGGCAGCGGGTGTCGATCGAGCCGCAGCGACCCGATCCCGACACCGAGGAAACCCGCCGCGGCGACTACAACCTGTGCCCGCATATGCGGTTCTATGCGACGCCTCCGGTCGACGGCGCACTGTGCGACTACGTGACCATCGGCGCCGAGTTCGCGCACCCGGTGCCCGACGCGGTGTCTGATGACGCGGCCGCGCTGTGCGAACCGCTGTCCGTCGGCATCGCCGCGATCCGCAAGGCCGGCGTAGACGCCCGATCCCGGGTGCTGATCACGGGCGCCGGGCCGATCGGCATCGTGGTGGCCCAACTCGCCAGGGCCTACGGCGCCACCGAGATCGTCGTCAGCGATCCCGATCCGGCGCGGCGCGACCAGGCCGCCCGCTTCGGCGCGACGAAGGTGCTCGACCCGACCGTCGAGCAGGTGGGTCCAGAACCGGTGGACGCGTTCATCGACGCCTCGGGCGCGCAGTCAGCGGTGGTCGACGGCATCCGCGCGGTGCGGCCGGCGGGCCGGGTGGTGCTGGTGGGCCTGGGGGCCGAATCGATGGAGCTGCCGGTCCAGGTGATCCAGAACCGTGAACTGGTGCTGACGGGGGTGTTCCGGTACGCCAACACGTGGCCGACGGCGATCGCGCTCGTCGAGTCGGGCAAGGTGGATCTCGACTCGATGGTGACCGCGCATTTCCCGCTGGAGCAGACGGCGCAGGCCCTGGACTCCGACCGCACGCCCGGTACCGTGAAGTCGGTGGTGACGCTCTCATGAAGCTGAACAACTCGACGTTGGCCACGCTTTCGGTCGACAAGCCAAGCTATGCCCGTGACGAAATCGGCATCGGCATCGTGCATTTCGGCGTCGGCGGCTTTCACCGTGCACATCAGGCTGCCTATGTCGACCGGCTGATGGAGATGGGCCTGGCCAAGGACTGGGGCATCTGCGGGGTCGGCGTCATGCCGGCCGATCAAAAAATGGCCGAGGTGATGGCCGACCAGGACGGCCTCTACACCCTGTTGCTGGAGAAGCCCGACGGCACCCGCGCAGCACGGGTCATCGGTTCCATCGTCGACTACCGCTATGCCCCCGACGATCCCGAAGCCGTGATCGAACTGCTCGCGGCGCCGAGCACCCGGATCATCTCGCTGACGATCACCGAAGGCGGTTACGACATCGATCACGCCGGCGGTGAGGTGAACGTCTTCGGCCTTGTCGCCGACGCGTTGGGCCGTAGGCGCGAGCGCGGCATCGACTCCCCCACGATCGTGTCCTGCGACAACATCGAGGGCAACGGTGACGTGGCGCGCGAGGCGTTCACTACCTATGCCGAGCGGAATCAGCCCGGCCTAGGTGAATGGATCGGCGCCCACACCCGGTTTCCGAACTCGATGGTCGACCGCATCACCCCGGCCACCACACCGGCGGTGATCGACGTGGTGGCACAGGAATTCGGCGTCGAGGACCGCTGGCCGGTGGTGGCCGAACCGTTCACGTCGTGGGTGCTCGAAGACGACTTCAACGCCGGGCGGCCGCCGTTCGAGGAGGTCGACGTGCTGTTGGTCGACGACGTCACACCGTATGAGCTGATGAAGCTTCGTCTGCTCAACGCCAGCCACCAAAGCATCTGCTACTTCGGTTACTTGGCGGGTTACCGATTGGTCGACGACGCGGCGAGCGATCCGCTGTTCGCCCGATTCCTGCTGGAGTACATGGATTCGGAGGCCACGCCGACGCTGCGCCCGGTGCCGGGCATCGACCTGCCGGACTACAAGCACACGCTCATCGAGCGGTTCGCCAACCCGGGCATCAAGGACACGATCGCCCGGTTGTGCTACGCCTCCTCGGACCGCATCCCGAAGTGGCTGCTGCCCGTGGTGCGGGAGAACCTCAAGACCGGCGCACCGGTCCGGCTGTCGGCGGCGACGGTGGCCAGTTGGGCACGCTACGCCGAAGGTGTCGACGAGCAGGGCGAGCCGATCGACGTGCAGGACCAGCTCGCCGACGTGCTGGTGCCGCTTGCGCAATCGCAGCGGCAGCACCCGACCGCGTTCATCGAAAACACCGCCGTGTTCGGCGATCTGGCCAGCGCACCGCGGTTTGTCGAGGCGTATCTGTGGGCACTCGACTCACTGCACCGTGACGGAGCGCGCGCGACGCTGGAGAAGCTGATGGAAAAGGACACGCCATGACCGTGCCGGGCAGCCCGCAGCGGGCCCTGGTGATCGGCGAGGCGTTGATCGACATCGTCGAGCGCGACGGGCGCATCACCGGCGAATACGTCGGCGGCAGCCCGCTGAACGTGGCGGTGGGCCTGGCCCGCCTGGGCCGCGACGTCGACTTCCTCACCCACATCGGCGACGACGAACGCGGCCGCCGCATCGCCGACCATGTCAAACAACTTGGGGTGCAGTTGGTTTCGAACAGTACGACCGCGGCGCGGACACCGACGGCGCGGGCCAGTCTCGACGCCAGCGGGTCAGCGCAGTACGTGTTCGACATCGAGTGGCAGCTCAGCGGAACTCCCGAAGTCGCGCCGCCACTTGTCGCGCACACCGGATCGATCGCCGCGGTGCTCGAACCGGGGTGCCGGGCCACCGCGGCGCTGCTCGACACCTACCATCCGGCGGCCACCGTGACCTTCGATCCGAACGTGCGCCCGGCGCTGATCGACGACGCCGACGCCGCACGTGGCCGCATCGACCGCCTCGTCGAGCGCGCCGACGTGGTCAAGGCCAGCGACGAGGACATGCGCTGGATCGATCCGACCCGCACGCCTGAGCAGATCGCGCAGACCTGGCTGGGGCTGGGGCCGTCGATCGTCGCGGTGACGATGGGTGACCGGGGTGCGTTCGCGCTGTGCGCGGCCGGCGCCGTGCAGGTGCCCGCGCTGCAGGTCGAGGTAGTGGATACCGTCGGCGCGGGCGATGCGTTCATGTCGGGTCTGATCGACGCGTTGTGGTCGCTGGGGCTGCTGGGCGCGCAGCGCCGACGCGCCCTGGCCTCCATCTCCACCGAGACATTGACCGGGGTAGTGCAGACCGCCGCGCTGTCGTCGGCGCTGACGGTTGCCCGCGCCGGCGCCGACCTGCCCGATCGCGTTACCCGCGATACCGCCCTCCAATCGGCCATACTGGGCTGATGCGTTCCATCTGGAAGGGCTCCATCGCCTTCGGCCTGGTGAACGTCCCGGTCAAGGTGTACAGCGCGACTGAGGACCACGACGTCAAGTTCCGTCAGGTCCACGCCAAGGACAACGGCCGTATCCGCTACAAGCGGGTCTGCGAGGTGTGCGGAGAGGTCGTCGAGTACCGCGACATTGCCAGGGCCTACGAATCAGACGACGGCGAGACGGTGATCATCACCGACGAGGACATCGCGACGCTGCCCGAGGAGCGCAGCCGCGAGATTGACGTGATGGAGTTCGTTCCGGCGAGCGACATCGACCCGATGATGTACGACAAGAGCTACTTCCTAGAGCCCGAGGGCAAGTCGACGAAATCCTATGTGCTGCTGACCAAGACGCTCAAGGAGACCGACCGGGTCGCGATCGTGCATTTCGCGTTGCGCAACAAGACGCGGCTGGCGGCGCTGCGGGTGCAGGACTTCTCCAAACGCGACGTGATGGTCATCCAGACGCTGCTGTGGCCCGATGAGATCCGCGACCCCGACTTCCCGGTTCTCGACAAGGAAGTCGACATCAAACCTGCCGAGTTGAAGATGGCCGGCCAGGTGGTCGACTCGATGACCGACGACTTCAACCCAGACCGCTATCACGACGACTACCAGGAACAGCTGCGCGAGCTGATCCAGGCGAAACTCGAAGGCGGCGAAGCGTTTACCACCGAGGAGCAGCCGCAGGAACTCGACGAGACCGAGGACGTCTCCGATCTGCTGGCCAAGCTGGAAGCCAGCGTCAAAGCCCGCCGCGGAGGCAATTCCGACGGCTCGGCCAAGAAGGCCCCTGCGAAGAAGGCTGCCAAGAAAGCGCCTGCCAAGAAGTCGACGGCAAAGAAGTCGACGGCAAAGAAGTCGACCGCAAAGAAGTCCGCGTCCAAGAAGTAGCCGGTCCGCCCCTTCCTTGTGCGCGGGCTTTGCGCGCCGGTTCTGGACAGCGGTCATGATCCGAGCGCGAATGTACTGCCCTCGCGCAGATATCGCGGGCACTTGCTCGCGCGCACTTGCCGCGGACCCAAGCCGGGCTCGAATTAGAACGTGTTTCAGAATCGCCGCCCTTCGGCGTGCGCACCTTGTTACGGTCGCTCGGTGAAGGAAGGTAGGCCAACGTGATTCTTGATAGGTTTCGGCTCGACAACCACGTCGCCGTGGTGACCGGAGCGGGCCGCGGTCTCGGCGCCGCGATGGCGCTCGCATTCGCGGAAGCCGGTGCAGACGTGGTGATCGCGGCCCGCACCCAAGCCCAACTGGACGAAGTCGCCGAGCAGATCAAGGCGGTTGGGCGCAGCGCACACGTCGTCGTCGCCGACCTCGCCCACCCCGAAGAGACCGCCAAGCTGGCGGACCAGGCCGTCGAAGCGTTCGGCAAACTAGACACCGTCGTCAACAACGTCGGCGGCACCATGCCCAACGCGCTGCTGAGCACCTCCACCAAGGACATGCGCGACGCGTTCACGTTCAACGTCACCACGGCGCACGCGCTCACCACCGCGGCTGCGCCACTGATGCTCGAGCACTCCGGCGGCGGCAGCATCATCAACATCACCTCGACGATGGGCCGCGTCGCGGGCCGGGGGTTCGCCGCCTACGGCACGGCCAAGGCCGCGCTGTCCCACTACACCCGGTTGGCCGCGCTGGACCTGTGCCCGCGGATCCGCGTCAACGCGATCGCACCCGGCTCCATCCTGACTTCCGCGCTCGACATCGTGGCTTCCAACGACGAACTGCGCAGGCCGATGGAAGAGGCCACGCCGATGCGCCGACTCGGCCAACCCGAGGACATCGCCGCCGCCGCGGTCTATCTCGCCTCGCCGGCGGGCAGCTATCTGACCGGCAAGACGCTGGAGGTCGACGGCGGCCTCACGTTCCCCAACCTCGACATGCCCATCCCCGATCTGTGAGGAACCCGCGATGACTATCAAAGTGGCCGCCATCGGCACCGGCAATGTCGGACGACACGCGCTGCGCCAGCTCATCACCGACCCGCGCTTCGAACTCACCGGTGTGTGGGTGTCGAGCGAATCCAAGGCCGGCAAGGACGCCGCCGAGCTTGCCGGGCTCGGGGAATCGACGGGTATCACGGCCACCCCCGACTTCGCCGCCGTGCTGGCGACCGGCCCACAATGCGCGGTCTACACCGCGATGGCCGACAACCGCCTGCCCGAAGCGCTCGAGGACTATCGCCGCATCCTGGCAGCAGGCATCGACGTCGTCGGCAGCAGCGCGGTGTTCCTGCAATATCCGTGGCAGGTACTTCCCGACGAGATGATAAAACCGATCGAAGACGCTGCCGAAAAGGGATCTTCGACCATATTTGTCAATGGCATCGACCCCGGATTCGCCAACGATCTGCTGCCGCTCGCCCTCGCGGGCACCTGCCAGCGCATCGAGCAGATCCGCTGCATGGAGATCATCAACTACGACACTTACGACAGCGCGACGGTGATGTTCGACGTGATGGGCTTCGGCAAGCCACTCGACGAGACCCCGATGCTATTGCAGCCCGGTGTGCTGAGCCTGGCGTGGGGGTCGGTGGTCCGCCAGCTCGCCGCCGGTCTGGGCATCGAACTCGACGAGGTAACCGAGACCTACATACGCGAACCGGCGCCCGAGGCCTTCGACATCGCGGCCGGCCACATCGAGCAGGGCACCGCGGCGGCCCTGCGGTTCGAGGTGCGGGGGATGAAGGACGGAAAGATCGCCACCGTGCTTGAACACGTCACGCGGCTGCGCGACGACCTGTGTCCGGACTGGCCACAGCCGGCGCAGGAAGGCGGGTCATACCGGGTCGAAGTCACCGGTGAACCGACCTACACCCTCGACCTCTGCCAAAGCAGCCCCAACGGGGATCACAACCACGCCGGTCTGGTCGCCACGGCGGCTCGTGTGGTCAATGCGATCCCCGCGGTGGTGGGCGCTTCGCCCGGGATCAGAACCACGCTCGACTTACCCCTCATCACCGGAAAAGGGTTGTACGCTCGCAGCTAGACCGGGAATTCCAAACGTAAGGACGTGCCTATGCGGACCACATTTCGTTATCTCACGCCAGTTTTCGCTGCAGGTGGGCTCGCGGCAGCAATCCTGTTAGCCCCCGCCGCCGCGGCCCAGGGCGGCGAGGAGGATCTGCTGCCCAAGTGCGTCGACACCGGCGGCGCCGCAGCACTCGGCGGCTCCGACACGGAGTGCGCGACCCCCGGCAACGTCTCGATCGACGCCACCCCCGCCGAGGTCGGCCCGTGGGGCGACATGTGGGGCGGCGAAGGCTTCTTCTTCCCCTAAACGCCAGCGGGATCCGCGGCCGAAGGAGGCCAATATGCGGTCCAAAAGTCGCTGTGCTGCAATTCTTTTCATAAGCGCAGTGGTAATCGCTTCCGGAATCACGGCGCCGACCACTGCGGCCGCACCGCAGTGCACCGATGTCGGCCCCAACACCACCCAATGCCAAACCAACGGCAGCGCCCAAATCGTCACGTCGCCATCGGTGTTCGCCGAGAACTGGGGTTGGCCGTACGGCGGGTTCGTCATCGGCCTTGGCGGCTTCCGATGGTGACCTGCCGATGACTGGACACTAGGTTTCGGCTAGCCTAACTTTTCTATTCGACAGACCGGATAGAAAGGTGGGTTGGTGGCAGGCGACCAAAAAGTACGGCTGCGGCCGAGTTGGGTACTGCTCGGGCCCGCGTTTGTCGCCGCGATCGCCTACGTCGACCCGGGCAACGTCGCGGCCAACGTCAGCGCAGGTGCGCAGTTCGGCTTCCTGCTGGTGTGGGTCATCGTCGCGGCCAACGCCATGGCCTGCCTGGTGCAGTACCTGTCAGCCAAGCTGGGTCTGGTCACCGGGCTGTCGCTGCCGGAGGCGGTGGGCGGCCAGATGCGGCGCCGCACCCGACTGGGATATTGGTTGCAGGCCGAATTGGTCGCTATGGCAACCGATCTCGCCGAGGTGGTGGGTGGGGCGATCGCGCTGTACCTGCTATTCGATCTGCCGCTGCTCACCGGCGGGGTGATCACCGGGCTCGTCTCGCTGCTGCTGCTGCTGGTGAAGGACCGGCGCGGCCAGCAGATGTTCGAACGCGTCATCACCGGACTGCTACTGGTCATCGCGGTCGGATTCCTCACCAGCCTGTTCGTCGCGCCACCGCCGGCCGGTGAGGTGGCAGGCGGGCTCGTGCCGAAATTTGCGGGCGCGGAGAGCATCCTGCTCGCCGCGGCGATGCTCGGCGCCACCGTGATGCCGCACGCGGTTTACCTGCACTCCGGGCTGGCCCGCGACCGCCACGGCCATCCCGAGCCGGGGCCGATGCGACGCATGCTGCTGCGGGCGACGCGCTGGGACGTCGGTATCGCGATGGTGGTGGCGGGCGCGGTGAACCTTTCGATGCTGCTGGTGGCGGCGACCAACCTGAAGGGTCACGAGAACACCGACTCCATCGAGGGCGCGCACGCCGCGGTCCAGAACACGCTGGGCACGACGGTCGCCCTGTTGTTCGCGATCGGCCTGCTGGCATCGGGCCTGGCGTCGACGTCGGTGGGCGCCTACGCCGGCGCGATGATCATGCAGGGTCTGCTGCACCGCACCATCCCGCTGCTGCTGCGCCGCCTGATCACGCTGACACCCGCGTTGATCATCCTGGCCATCGGGCTCGACCCGAGTCGCGCGCTGGTGTTGTCGCAGGTGGTGTTGTCGTTCGGCATACCCTTTGCGTTGATTCCGTTGATACGGCTCACCGCCGATCGCCGTCTGATGGGCGACGACGTCAACCACCGCGTCACCACGGCGCTGGGTTGGATCGTCGCCGCACTGATTACCCTGCTGAACGTGGTGTTGATCTACCTGACCGTCGCGGGCTGAATGTTTCGGGGCGAGCACACCTACTTCGCGTACGGATCCAACTTGTGCGTGCAGCAGATGGCGCTGCGCTGCCCCGGCGCGGTCGACCCGCGCCCGGCGCTGCTGGCTGATCACGACTGGCTGATCAACGAACGCGGCGTCGCCACCGTCGAACCGTTCGACGGATCTGCGGTGCACGGGGTGCTGTGGCGGCTCACCGATCACGACCTGGCCACGCTGGACAGCGCCGAAGGCGTTCCGGTGCGGTATCGCCGCGACCGGCTCACCGTGCACACCGCCGACGGACCAACCGAAGCGTGGGTCTACATCGACCATCGCGTCGAACCCGGTCCGCCGCGTCCCGGTTACCTGGAACGCATCATCGACGGTGCGCTGCACCACGGCCTGCCGCAGCGTTGGGTCACGTTCCTCCAGCGGTGGGATCCGGCGGGCTGGCCGCGTACCGCCGAGGCAGCCGATACCCCGGCACCACAATCGCTTTCGGAGCTGCTGGCCGCGCCCGGTGTGCTCGAGTACAGCACGCTGAGGTCCCGGTTCGGCTTTCTAGCGATCCACGGCGGCGGTCTGGAGCAGATGACCGATGTCATCGCCGAGCGAGCCGCCGACGCCGCCGATGCGTCGCTGTACGTGCTTCGCCACCCCGACCACTACCCGCACCACCTGCCGTCGGCGCGCTATCACGCGCGGGAATCCGAGCGGCTCGCGGAATTCCTGTCCCACGTCGACGTCGCGGTCTCGCTGCACGGGTACGGCCGCGTCGGCCGCAGCACGCAACTGCTGGCCGGCGGCCGCAACCGCGCACTCGCCGAACACCTCGCCCGCCACGTCGCGATACCCGGCTACCGGATCGTCACCGACCTCGACGCGATACCGCGTGAGCTGCGCGGGCTGCACCCGGACAACCCCATCAACCGGGTGCGCGGCGGCGGCGCGCAGCTGGAACTCTCGCCGCGGGTGCGCGGGATCAGTCCCCGCAGCCAACTGCCCGGCGACGACGGCCTGAGCCCGGCGACATCGGCGCTGGTGCAGGGCCTGGTCGCGACCGCGCACTCCTGGCATCTACAGTCGGCCTAGTGCGCATCGCTGTTCTCGCAACACTTCTGCTGCTCGGCCTGAGCGCCGCACCCGCCTCCGCCCAACCCGTCGCCGTCGGCGACGTCTTGGCGCGCGTCGTCGCCGACGACCACCTCGCCGGCGGCATCGCCGTCGTCCGCGACGGCGGCGAGCTAACCCGCTTCTCAGCAGGCTATTCCGACGTCGACACCAAGGCCGGGTTCGCCCCCAACACCCATATCCGTGCCGCGAGCATCACGAAAACGTTTGTGGCGGCGACAATCCTGCAACTCGTGGCCGAAGGCAGGATCGACCTCGACGCACCCATCGAGACCTACCTGCCCGGCCGGATCCGCGGCGAAGGCATCGACGCCAGTGCGATCACCGTGCGCCAATTACTCCGCCACCAGAGCGGTCTGCCCGAGTACTTCGACAAAGACACCCCACCGCCGACGGAGCCCAAGAGCCCTGACGAACTGCTCGACATGGCGCTCGCAGAGCCGGCGCAGTTTCCGCCCGGCACCCAGATGAAGTACACCAATACCAACTACGTCATCGCCGGCATGTTGATCGAGAAGGTGACGGGACGCCCGGCCGCCGACGAAATCACCTGGCGCATCATCGTTCCGCTCGGCCTCTTCGAGACCTACTTTCCCGCGCCCGGCGACACCGGTCTGCGGGTTCCGTTCGCGCACGGTTACGAACTGGTGGACGGGAGCCGCCGCGACCTCACCGCGTTCCAGGCGTCGGCGGCGGGGATGGCCGGGGGTTTGATCTCCACCAATGAGGACACCTCGGCATTCATCACCGCGCTGCTGGATGGCCGGGTCGTGCCGCGGGCACAACTGGACGAGATGATGGATGTGGTCGCGATGTCCGACAGTGACGGCGTGTTCGACTACGGTCTCGGGCTGATGAAGGCCAACCTGCCGTGTGGCGTCACCGCGTGGGGGCACGGTGGCGATATCTTCGGCTACCACAGCTTTATGGCGAAAACCTTTGACGGCCCGGCTGTTTCGCTGACATTGACGCAGGCGCCCAACGCGTCCTCGCCGGAGACCGATCCGCGCGCGCAGGTGATGTCCGCAGTGTTCTGCCCCTCGACCTAACAGCCCGACGCGGTGGCCGCGGCGGCCTCCGCGACGACGTCGGCGACGGCGTGGCGGCGCTGCCACGCGTGTCGTTGTCGCATGGCCCCGTTGCCCTCGTCGGTGACACGCGCGAGTTCCTCGGTGACGGCGTCGTAGTCGCCGACGGCGTCCAGCGCGGGGCGAACGTAGTCGACGAGCCGATCCAGCAGCACCCGCGCCGGCACGCTGTGGTGGCCCTCCAGCAGGTCGACCGCCTCCCCGTCCAGGCCGTCGCGGGCGGATTTCCAGTACGCGGCCTTCAGCGCGTGCGGGGTAAGCGGCGGCACGGGTTGGCCCTGGCGCTCCTCGTCGAGCGCGGTCATCACCGTCGCCCTGACCAACATGGCCAGCAGCACCGTCTCGCCCACGGTGGCCGGCACGTCGGCGACGCGCACCTCGATGGTCGGGAACGTGGCCGACGGGCGGACGTCCCAATAGACCATGCCGTCGTCGAGCACCGCGCCGGCGTTGCGCAGCATCGCGACCACGGCGTCGTACTCGTCGACCGAGTCGAAGTGCGGCGGCGGGCCGGCGCTGGGCCAGCGCGCCCACAGCACGCTGCGCCAGCTGGCATAGCCCGTGTCGGCGTTGCGGTACACCGCCGAGTTGGCGGTCAGCGCAAGCAGGGCCGGCAGCCACGGGCGCAGCCGGTTGCTGACCCGGATCGCGGCCTCCCGGCTGGGTACTCCGACGTGCACGTGGCATCCGCAGATGCCCTGCTCGTGGGCTATCATGCCGAACCTCTTCCCGATCTCCCGGTAGCGCGGGGTATCGGTGATCGGAAACCGGTGCGGCACCGCGGGCGGCAGCCCGACGGCGAGCAGTTGCGCGCCGCTGGCCTCGGCGGCGTCGGCGGCCGCGCGACGCAACCCCAGCAGCTGGTCGCGCAATTCGTGGCTGGCGCCGAAGACGTCGCTGGTGGTTTCGATCTGGCAGCTGGTGAGCTCGAGTTGCAGCTTGACGCCCCGCTCGGCGGCGTGGCGTGCGGTCGCGTCGTTGACGGCGACCGGTTCGCCGGATGACGGGTCGGCGAGCAGGAATTCCTCTTCGACGCCGATCGTGGGATGGGTGGCCATAGTTTCTGAAGTATTGATCCGGCCCGTCGGATAGTTCGACGACGGGCCGGATCCGGGGGCGAAAGTCCTTCGGTGTGGGGCTCCGGGAGTCGGAGGCGGCGGCAGTGGTATTGCCCCGCACTGACGGCCGCCAAACCTTCTCTGCCCGCCTGGCGAATACCATCTGGTGATGGCCAAGGATTTCCGGTTCGGCGTTGGGCTACAGGCCGCGCGTCGCCGACGGTCGGTGCAGGACTTCGCCCGGCGTGTCGAGGACATGGGCTACGACGTGCTGCACATGGCCGATCACCTCTACACCACCGCGCCGTTTCCGATGCTGACCGCGATCGCGGTGGCCACCGAGCGGCTTCGGGTCGGCACGTTCGTGCTCAACGCCGGCTTCTACCGGCCCGCGCTGCTGGCCCGTGACGTCACCTCGCTGCGGGACCTGTCCGACGGGCGCTTCGAGCTCGGCCTGGGCGCCGGGTACGTCAAGGAGGAGTTCGAGCAGGCCGAGCTGCCGTTCCCGACGCCCGGGCAGCGGGTCGCCTGGCTGAGCCATGTGACCGAGCACTTCACCGCGCACGTGCCCGATGTGCCGATCCTCATCGCCGGCAACGGCGACAAACTGCTGACCCTCGCCGCGCAGCGGGCCGACATCATCGGGCTGACCGGCGGCGCACCCGTCGGCCCAAATTTCGACCCACTCGCCGACCGCGTCGCCTTCGTCCGCGACGCCGCCGGCGAGCGCTTCGGGCGCCTGGAGCTCAACCTCGCCGTCACCGCGATGCCGACCGACGACTCGGGCCGGCCGGATATGGCGATCACGCGCCAGTTCCTGCCCGGGTTGTCCGACGATGAGCTACTGCGCACCCCTGCGGTGCTGTCGGGGTCGACGAAGGAGATCGCGGACACCATCCGCGGCTATCGTGAGACCTACGGCGTCACTTACATCACGGTGCAACAGCGTCATGCCGAGGTGTTCGCGAAGGTGATCGCCGAGTTGCGCTGACGGCTTTCGGTAAGCTCCGTGCGGTCGCGCCCCCGTAGCTCAGGGGATAGAGCACGGCTCTCCTAAAGCCGGTGTCGCAGGTTCGAATCCTGCCGGGGGCACAGAATCAGGTGTTGCGCGTGTCGATGACGCCCTGGGCAACGTCGACCAACCGGGTGTTGCTGTCCTGAGAAATCTGTTTGAGCATCTCGAACGCCCGCACATCGTCGACGCCGTAGCGCTCCATGATGATGCCCTTGGCCTGGCCAATGCGGTCTCTGGTGGACAGCGCCGATACGAGTTGCTCGCCGTGCCTGCTGGCCAGGATCGCCGCCGCAGCGTGTGCGGCGAGGATCGACCCAACCGTTTCGTCCTCGGCACCGAAGGCGTTGGGCCTGAAACTGAACAGGTTGAGCGCACCGGCTGTGCGGTCGGCGGTGTACAACTTGACCGACAATCCGCTGAGCACTCCCAGTTCGACACACGCCGGCGCGTACTTGGGCCAGCGGTCCTCCTCCCGAAAGTCGTCGGTGCGCACGATGACCTCGTCGACCGCGGCCTGCAGACACGGCCCTTCGTTGTAAGTCATCTGAAGCTCGTCGAGCTTGTGCGGCATGTCGGTGAGGCCAGCCAGTGACTCGTATCTGCCGCCCTTGCCGACCAGGAGTACGCCGGCCGTGTCGACACCCGGTATCAGCTCGCCTGCCGTCGTGGTGACGTCGGACAGGACCTCCTCGACGGTGCGCGGAGCCGCGGAGGCACGCGCCAGTTCGGCCATCCGTTGCGCCAGGCTATGTGGGTTCGTGAGGTCAGCCATCTCCAAGGTCTTCCCGCTGTCGCTATCCAATACACGAACGTTTGCCTTTTCCCAGGTCCGGGCATTGTTTCTAGAGGCGAGCGTAGTGGTCGACCACTAGGCTTGCTGAGGTCTCGTCGGTTCAGAACACAGCCGACGGGGCCGCCCGCGGATACCGCCCAATTCTTCGCAATCGCGCCCTCGCCCCGCGCGACCACACACCCCGCCCGCGATACCGACGCGAACTTGTGCCGAAAATGCCTTCCATCTGGCTAGCACTCTCGCCATAAGAGTGCTAATCTCGCAGGTGCACAGTGATTTAGCTGCCCGCCAGGGTGGCGGGCCTGAAGGTACAAGGAGGTGGATTGCTGTGCTTCGCTTTGATCCGTTCAGTGACCTTGATGCCTTGACCCGGGGCCTGCTGACAAGCCAGACCGGATCAAGCCGCACCCCTCGGTTCATGCCGATGGACCTCTGCAAGATCGACGACCACTACCTGCTGACCGCCGACCTACCCGGCGTCGACCCCGGATCCGTGGACGTCAACGTCGACAACGGCACCCTGACGATCTCGGCGCACCGCACCGCACGCTCGGAAGAGTCGGCCCAGTGGCTGGCCAACGAGAGGTTCTTCGGCACCTACCGCAGGCAGCTATCGCTCGGCGAAGGCGTTGACGCGTCGGCGATTTCGGCGACCTACGAAAACGGCGTGCTGTCCGTGACCATTCCGCTCGCCGAACGCGCCAAGCCACGCAAGATCGAGGTTGCCCACGGCGGGGGCCAGAAGTCGATCGAACCGACGACCGTCGAATCCGACTAGCCGCCACGGAAACCGTTGCGGTCCAACCTGAACCTCAGGTTGGACCGCACTGCCGGCCACTCGATGTCCAGGATCGAGTACACCACCGTGTCGCGCCTCGACCCGTCGGGCAACAGTTGGTGGCTGCGTAGCACGCCGTCGAGCTTGGCGCCTAGCCGCTCGATGGCCGCACGGCTGGTGACATTGAAGTAGTGGGTGCGGAATTCCACTGCGACACAGCCAAGCCGGTCGAAGGCGTGGCTCAGCATCAGCAACTTGGTTTCGGAGTTGACGCCGCTGCGCCGCGCCGGCTCGACGTACCAGGTGTTGCCGATCTCCAGCCGCCGGTTGGGTGCGTCGACGCACATGTAGCTCGAGGACCCGACCAACATGCCGTCGAGGCGGCGCACCACTAATGTCAGCCCCTGGTCGGGGCTTTGCACCGCCAACCGGTTGCCCACCCACTGCTGTACGGCCTCCGGCGCCGGTGCCGCCGTGAACCACAGCCGGCCCAGCTCCCCGTCGGCCACTGCTGCGGCGATCTCCGGGATGTGTTCGTGGCTAAGCGGTTCCAGCCGCACCCAACGCTCGCCGGTCAGCGTCACCGGCGCGACAAAGCCGGTCATGCCGCCCGGTCAGCCGTCGACCAGGCGGCCATCATCGCCCACACCGACAAGATCACCGCGACGACGGCGACTGCGCCGGCGAGAAACAGTCCGTAGCCCGCGGAAATCGGTGGATACACGTAGAGCCGGTAATACCAGACCGTCATCACCACCACGAGGACCGAAATCGCCAACGCCGCCGACGAAGCCAGCCGACCCGACAACCCACGCCCCGCCATCGCGCCCGCCACGATCAGCGTCGCCCCCAACAACACGATCAACTGCCCCACCCCGAACCCGGGCGGCGGCGCCGGCAACTCGCCCACGGTGACACCGCCGATCGCATTCGCCCGACCGCCGCCGTCAGCCGACGTGGTCAGCCACGGCAGCCAGGCGCTGACGACCAAGACCGCTGCGCACAGCGCCACCAACCAACCGGGGCGCACGCGGGACATGGCCTGAGCCTATCGGGTGTGCCGCGTGGCCCCGATCTTTAAGGTGGAGTGTCCGACACCGAAAGCGCGGGTGCTGAAATGACCGAACTTCCCGACTGGGCGCGTCGTCTAGACCTGTCCCCTCATCCCGAGGGTGGTTGGTTTCGGGAGACCTGGCGCAGTGAGTTGACCATGCCGCAGTCCGCACTGCCCCCCGACTACACCGGCCCGCGCAGCGCCGGAACGGCGATCCTGTTTCTGCTGATGCCGGGTCAGCAATCCGCGTGGCACACCGTGCGCAGCTCAGAGCTGTGGCTCTACCATTCCGGCAGCCCGCTGCTTCTTGAAGTCGGCCGCGAACAAGCCGGGGCCACAACACATCTGCTCGGTGCCGATATCTCGGCCGGCGAACACCCCCAGCACGTGGTACCGCCCGGGTACTGGCAGCGTGCCAGGCCTCGCGACGATGAACCGTCTCTGGTCAGTTGTGTGGTGGTACCCGGATTCGACTTCGCCGACTTCGAGTTGGCCGCGCCCACCGACTGAAGCGATCTACCGTCGGCTTCCGCGCAGCTTCTCCAACATCCGACGGTCCCGCTTGGTCGGCCGCCCGGCGCCGCGCTCGCGGGCTGCAACGGGAACCGACTGCGCGATAGGGGGTTTGGAGGTTCGGTCCAGGAAGCACGTTGCCGCATCCGCCGCACCGACCCGTTTGTGGATGACGCGCACCACCTCGACGACGCGGGTGGCCTCACCGATACGGGCGCGCACCTCGTCGCCCGGCGACACCATGGTGGCCGGTTTGGCGGGCCGGCCGTTGACCCGCACCCGCCCGCCCCGACACGCGCCGGCGGCATCCGGTCGGGTCTTGGCCAGGCGGACGGACCACAGCCACCTGTCCACACGCGCCGACTCCACCCGGCCATTCTGCCCAACCAGTCAACCTTATTGTGACCTTATCTTGCCCTTATTTTTCTTAGGAATTCGTGTACGGTGTTGGGAAGCTCACCGACAGCGGCCACAGTGAGGAGCCCGCCATGCATGACACACCTGCACGGATTGTTCTGGTCACCGGTGGTTCCAGCGGCACCGGCGCACAGATCGCGCAGCAACTCGCCGACGCCGACACGCACGTCGTCGTGCACTACCGCACGGCGGCCGAGCGTGCCCAATCCGTCGCGGACGCCATCACCAGGGCGGGTGGGCGCGCCTCCACGCTGCGCGCCGACATCTGCGAACCGGCCGACTGCGCTGCGATGGTCGACACCGTCGCGGCCCGCTTCGGACGGTTGGACGCCCTGATCCTCAACGCCTCGGTTCACCTCGAGCCGGGCGCGCAGCCCCGTTCGGCGATGCGCCTCAACCGGGACGCTCAGCGCTGTCTCGCGCGGAGGGCCATGCCGCTGATACCGGCGGGCGGGCGCATCGTCTTCGTCACCGACCATCGGGGTCACTTCTATCCCTACAAGGCGGTCCCGAAAGGCCACACGGCCCTCGCCGCGAGCAAGTGGGCCGGTGAAGCCACGCTCTATGCGATGCGTTCGGAATTCCACCGCGCCGGAGTGCATTTCACGGTCGTCTCCGGTGACACCGTCGACGGTTCCTACGCCGGGGCGGTCGTTGACGCGGTCAACACCGCGCGCCCGACCGGGATGGTGTATGTCGGCGGGCCCGAGCACCGCATGACGGCCTAGGTCAGCGACGACAGGTTGAAGCCGGCGCCGGTCGGGTCAGCGACCGCGGCCAGCCGTCCGTACGGGGTGTCTTCGGCAGCGCGGATCACGCTGCCGCCGTTGTCGACGATCAGCTGCACGGTCTTGTCGACGTCGTCGGCGCCGAGGAAGAAGTTCCAGTTGGAGGGTTGGCCCTCGGGTAGGAAACTGGTCGCGTCCATCAGCCCCAGCAGCGCCTCGCCGTCGAAGCTGGCTGTGCTGTACCGGAATTCGTCGGTATCCGACACCGTCTCGATCTGCCAGCCGAACGCCTCGCGGTAGAACGCCTGCGCCGTCGCATAGTCGCGGCCGCTCCACTGGAAGTACACCGGCGCGCCGTGCTCGTTGACCACCCCGAAGCCGCGGTGCCCGGCCGGCTGCCACAACCCGAACATCGCGCCGGCGGGATCGCTCAGCATGGCCATCCAGCCCTTGTCCTTGATCTCCATCACGGGTGCGCCGCAGGTGAATGCGCCGACGGCCAACGCCTGGTCGAGGGTGGCCTGGGCATCGACGGTGTGGAAGTAGACGCTCCACCCGTCGGGGGCGTTCCACTGCGGGTGGTTGTGCATCAGCCCCGCGACCGGCTTGCCGGCTAAGGATGCCGTGACGTAGCCACCGTATTCCGGGCCTGCCGACTCGAACGTCCAGCCGAACACCTCGCCGTAGAACTGCTTCGAGCGTTCGAGGTCGGAGCTGGCGAGGTCGATCCAGGTCGGGGCGCCCACCGGGGCGGAAGTGCGAACGGGCACGATGGTCTCCTTCGTAATGGTGTGGGTCGGTCACCATGCAGACCGCGCTCGGCAGGAAAACTCATCGCCCCTCTTCGGCGAGCAGACAGAGAATGTTGTTACCGAGCGGCGTTTCGCACGTTTCTGCGTCTGCTCGCGCTCGAAAGGGGCTCGCGCTCGAAAGGGGCTCGCGCTCAAGAACTCAGCCCGAGAACCCGCAGCGCGTTCTCCTTGTAGACCAGCGGCACCACAGCCGGGTCGAGGTCGAGCGCCTCGAAGTCGCGTCGCCACCGGTCCAGGCCGATGTAGGGGAAATCGGTTCCGAACAACGCCTTGGTGCGCAGCTGCCTGCCCAGGGCCTGCACGAGCTGGGGCGGAAAATATTTCGGGCTCCAGCCGGACAGGTCGAGGTAGACGTTGGCCTTGTGGGCGGCGATCGCGATCTGCGCGTCCACCCACGGCACTGCGGGATGGGCCATCACGATCCTCAACTCCGGGAAATCGGCGGCGACGTCGTCGAGCAGCATCGGATCCGAGTACCGCAGCTTCACCCGGCCACCACCCGGCAGCCCCGAGCCCATGCCGGTCTGCCCGGTGTGGAACAGGGCGGGCACGCCGGCCTCGGTGATCGCCTCGTAGATCGGATAGAAGCGACGGTCGTTGGGCTCGAAGGCCTGCATGCTCGGGTGGAACTTGAAGCCCTTGACGCCATAGTCGCCGACGAGCTCGCGCACCCGGTGCACCGCCGCCCGCCCTTGCCACGGATCCACGCTGCCGAACGGGATGAGCACATCGCTGTTGCGTACCGCACCGGCGACGAGGTCCGCGATCGAGTTGGGCACATGGCGCATCGCGGTGCGCGCGTCGATCGTGAACACCACCGCGGCGGTGTTGTGCTGCCGGTACAGCGCGGCAATGCCGTCCACGCTCGACAGCTGACCGGGCGACCGCTTGAAGTACTTCTCGGTCGCCTCGATCAACTCGTCGGTGTAGGCCTTGTGGCCGTGGCCGTCGACCTCGACGTGCGTGTGGATGTCGATCGCGGCGATGCCGGCGAAATCGAGCCCGTACTCGTACTTTTCGCTCACCATTGACGCTGACTACCCGGCGGCGGCCTCCGGCGCGTAACCGATCGCCGACTTGGTCTCCAGGTATTCGTCGAAGCCGAAGTGACCCCATTCGCGGCCGTTACCGCTGCGCTTGTACCCGCCGAACGGTGCAGTCATGTCGAAACCGTGGTTGATCGCGACCGAGCCGGCACGGATCCGGCGCGCCACCGACCGGGCCTGCTCCAGATCGGCACCGGAGACGTATCCGGCCAGCCCGTACTCGGTGTCGTTGGCGATCTCGAGCGCCTCGTCGAGATCGTCGTAGCCGATGATGCACAACACCGGCCCGAAGATCTCCTCGCGGGCGATGGTCATGTCGTTGCGCACGTTGGCGAACACCGTCGGCTTGACGTAGTAGCCGGTATCCAGACCATCGGGACGACCCGGACCGCCGATCACCAGCGTCGCGCCTTCGTCGATGCCCTTTTGCAGCAGGCCCTGGATCTTGTCGAACTGCGCCTTGGACGCCACCGGGCCCAACGCGCGGGGTTCGTCAGGGTCGCCGACCTTCACCGTGGCGGCGGTTTCCTTGGCCACGGCGATGGCCTCGTCCATCCGCGAGTTCGGCACCAGCATGCGCGACGGGGCATTGCAGCTCTGGCCGCTGTTGACCATCATCACCGTCGTCCCCGCGGCCACGCTCTTGGCGAAGTCGTCGTCGTCGAGCACGATGTTGGGGCTCTTGCCGCCGAGTTCCTGCGTCACCCGCTTCACCGTGGCGGCCGCGTTGCGTGCGACGTCGACGCCGGCGCGGGTGGACCCGGTGAAGGACACCATGTCGATGTCAGGGTGGCTGGACAGTGCCGCGCCGACGCCGGGGCCGTCACCGTAGACGAGGTTGTACACGCCGGCGGGAACGCCTGCGGCGTCGACGATCTCGGTGAAGATCTGCGCGGAGTACGGTGCTACCTCTGACGGCTTGAGCACCATGGTGCAGCCCGTGGCCAGCGCCGGAAACACCTTGCAGGCGATCTGGTTGATGGGCCAGTTCCACGGCGTGATCAGACCGCAGACACCGATCGGTTCCCGGACCACCAGCGTGGATCCGAGCTGTTCTTCGAACGCGAAGTTCTTCAGCACGTCGATGGCCGTCGCCATATGGCCCATTCCCAGCGCCACCTGCGGGCCCGCTGCAAGGGATGCGGGGGCGCCCATCTCCTCGCTGACCGCGGCGGCCAGGTCATCGGAGCGCTTCTGGTACTCGGCCATGATCGCCTGCAGCAGGTCGAGTCGTTCTTCGCGGCTGGACTGTGACCAGGTGGCGAACGCCTTGCGGGCCGCCTGCACGGCCACGTCGACGTCGACGGCGGAACCGATCGAGATCCGGCCGGAGACTTCTTCTGTCGTCGGGTTGTCCACGTCGAGGGTGTTGGGCCGGACCGGGTCGACCCACTTTCCGTCGATGTAAAACTTCAGATACTCACGCATGGTGCCCATCTTTCTCTACTGTGTGCCTTCTGCATACCAGGTCCGGAATCGGTCGTACTTGGGCATCTCCTCAGAGTTGGCCTTCGGGTCGATGCTCACGTGCACCACACCCACCTTGCCGCTGGCATAGGCGCGGGCGATGGCCGGACCGATCTCGTCGTCCTTCTCGACGTATTCGCCGTGGCAGCCGAAGCCCTCGGCGATCTTGTCCATCCGGACGTCCTTGCTCCAGTGCACCCCGGGCTGCGGGGACGGCTGGGAGAACGTGCGCTTGTAGACGCCGACCTCCAGGCCCCACTGATGGTCCACGCCGACCACACACACCAGCGGCACACCCTCGCGGGCGGCCGTTTCGAGTTCGGCGATGTGGAACAGGAATGAAGAGTCGCTCGTCAGCAACATCACCGGGCGTTTGCGGCCCTCGGCGATCGACGCGCCGACCGCATAGGGCAGTCCCGTGCCCAGATGCCCGAAGTTCTGGTTCCAGATCACGTCGCGCGGCTTGCACTGCGAGTAGGTCCACTGGAAGATCACGGTCGCGCCGCCGTCGCGCACCATGATGCCGTCCTCGAGTTCGTCGAACGCCTTGGTGGCTTCGACGACGAACCGGGCCGGATGAATCGGCGTGCGGCCCGATGGCGCGGATGTGGCGAGTTCCGCTAATTCTTCGGAGTCGGCCTTGACCAACTTCTCGAGGTTGGCCGACGGTTCGCGCGGGGTGTCGCGCAGCGCCTCGACGAGTTGCGGGACGACGCCGCGCAAATCGCCGACCAGCGGCACATCGAACGGGCGGTTGACACCGATGGCCGCTGGATCCTGCTCGACGTATACCCATTTGCGGTTGGCGTCGTTTCCGGCCCAGTGCTGCGTTTTACCGTAGTGCATGGGCTCGCCGAGTTCGGTTCCCAGCGCGACGCACAGGTCGGATTCCTCGACCGCCTCGTTGGCGGCCGGGGAGAACAGGTACGGGAATGTCCGGTCCTGCAGTCCCGGGATGTACGAGGTGCCTCCGGAGGTCTGGACGACCGGGCACGCCATCAGCTCGGCCAACTCTTTGACCTCCTGCTGCGTGCGGGAGGTGTGTACGCCGTGGCCGACGAGCAAGATCGGGTTCTTCGCTTCGCGGATCAACTTCACGGCCTCGGCCAATTCAGGCGCCCCGGCCCCTTGGTTGACGAGGCGATACCGGTTGGGCGGCAAAGCTTCTGCGACGTCGAGCTCTTCGAGGATCACGTGCGACGGGAACTCCACGTAGCTGGGTCCGGGCGTGCCTGACATCGAGCGGCGGATGGCCTCGCGGATGATCTCGTCGGTCTGGTCGGCGTACTCGATCGAGCTGCTGTACTTGACCGACGCCTCGAAAAGCGGTTCCTGCTGCACGAACTGGATACGGCCGCGCCGCACGCGCCGCTCGGTGATGCGGGCACGCTGACCGCCGAGGAAGATCACCGGCGAGTTCTCAACAAGTGCGCATTGGATTGCCCCCGCGATGTTCGCCATACCCGGTCCGAGGGTGCCGATGCACAGTCCCGGCTTGCCGGTCATCCGCGAAGCCGCTTCCGCCATGAACCCCGCGCTGAGTTCGTGGTGCGGCGCGACCACCGACCATCCGCGGGCCTCGGCCTCGGCGAACATGTGCACGAAGTTCGGGTCGGGGATGCCGAACAGCGTGTTGACCCCCTCGGCCTCGAAGAGGTCGAGAATGCGTTTGTAGACGGGCACGCCCATACGAAACTCCTTTACTGGTAGCGCTTGGCTAGTTCTCGGCGGTGTGCTGCCGGCGATCCGAACAGCGAACGGTTGAGCGCGCCGCGTTTGAGGTAGACGTGGACGCCGCTCTCCCACGTGTAGCCGATGCCGCCGTGCAGCTGCACGGCCTTGCCGACGATGTCGACGGCCGCCCCGCACGCGTGCGACTTGGCCATCGCGGCGGCGACGCCGGCGTCGGGATCGTTTCCGGCGATGGCTTGTACCGCGGCGGCGACGAGCTGGCGGGAGACGGCGATGCTGACGAGCATGTCGGCGCAGGCGTGTTTGACGGCCTGGAAGGACCCGATGGGCCTGCCGAACTGCTGGCGCACCTTGGCGTACTCGACGGTGGCGGTCAGCATGGCCTCGCTGAGCCCCAGGCTGTCGCACGCGACGGCGACGGTGGCCCGGTCACGCAGCCGGCGTATCGCGGCATCGGGATCCCCGGCGAAGCGCAGCGCGTCACCTTTTTGGTCCGGAACCGATACCGTTGCGAGAAAGCGGGTTTCGTCCAGCACCGGTTGCGCGGTGACGGTGACGGCCGGTTCGACGATGCCGCTTTCGGTGACGACGAGCACCCGGTCCGCGCCCTCGGCGTCGGGCACGAAGTCGTACGGCTCGAACGCGACGGCCACGCGGGTCGCACCGGATGCGATGTCACGCAGCAGTTTGTCGCGGGCATCGCTGGGCTGCAGCGCTTTGACCGCGCCGACGGCCAATACCGCGCTGCCCAGGTAGCTGGTCGCTGCGGCGGCGCGGCCGATCTCCTGACAGATGATCGCCGTTTCGGAAAACGTCGCCCCGGCGCCGCCGAGCTGCTCGGGTACCTCCAGCCCGACCCAGCCGGCCTCGACGAGCGTGGGCCAATCGACGGCGCGGTCCTTGCCGAGCAGATCGGCTGCCACCGAACGCAGCTCGTCGTGGAACTCGGTGAACTCCGTGGTCATGTGCTGCTCGGTTCCC
The DNA here is from genome assembly GCF_053483935.1 of Mycolicibacterium sp. XJ879. Classification (NCBI taxonomy): domain Bacteria; kingdom Bacillati; phylum Actinomycetota; class Actinomycetes; order Mycobacteriales; family Mycobacteriaceae; genus Mycobacterium; species Mycolicibacterium sp. XJ879. The sequence goes on along the minus strand of NZ_JBEFTH010000006.1, from coordinate 170,211 downwards.
GCGGCAGGCCGAGGCCGCGCTCGCCGATGATGGTGCGCTGGATCTCGCTCGCGCCGCCGGGAATGGTCCACTCCCACGAGCCGATGAAGTCGAGTACCCAGGAGCCGGACTCCCAGCCGCTCGACATCGGTTTGGTCAGTTCGGTGTGGGCCGCCAGACCGCCGACCTCGGCGCCGAAATCGGTCATCCGCTGCAGCAGCTCGCTGTAGTAGAGCTTGACGATCGACGCGTCGGCAGGCCCGGGGTGAGCATTTGTGCTGGCCTCCACCAACTTTCGGCACAGCCCGCGCAGCCCGGTGATCTCGGTCTCGAACTGCGCCAGCCGGTCGGCGACGATCGGGTCGTCGACGGGGCTGGCCTGTACCAGCCAGCGGAAGCCGGCGTTGCCGAGCCGCTCGGCGAGCTCGAGCATGGTCATGCCCCGCTCGGCGCCCAACGTTGCCTGGGCGACCTGCCATCCGGCGTTCTCGGCCCCGACGAGGTTGGTCGCCGGGATCGACACGTCGTTGAGGAAGATTTCGCAGAAGTGCGAGTCGCCGACCGCGTTGCGGATCGGCCGCACCTCGACACCGGGTGTGGCCATATCCAGCAGGAAGTACGAGATGCCCTTACGTTTGGGCGCATCCGGGTCGGTGCGGGCCAGCAGCAGACACCAGTCGGCGTGCATACCGCCGCTGGCCCACAGCTTCTGCCCGTTGACCACGTAGGTGTCTCCGGACTTGCGTGCCGTGGTGCGCAGGCTCGCCAGATCCGATCCGGCTTCGGGTTCGGAGAACCCCTGCACCCAGATCTCGCCGTCGAGGATGGCGGGCAGATGCCGGCGTCGCTGCTCCTCGGTGCCCGCCACCAACAGTGTGGAGGCGGCGTGGTGGATGCCGACGAAGGCCAGCACCAGCCGCGGCGCGTCGTGTCGGGCCAACTCCTGGTAGAGCACCACCTGTTCGGCGACCGACAGTTCCCCGCCCCATTCACGCGGCCAGTGCGGTACGGCGAAACCCGCGCTGTGCAGTTTGGCGAACCAGGCCTTCTGGAAGTCGACGAACTGTTGGTCAGTTGCACCGGTCTGCTGCTCGCGCCAGTCGGGCGGGATGTGCTCTTCGCACCACTGCCGCACGTGCTGCCGAAACTGAGTGGCGGTCATGATGCGTTGGTCCGAAGCTGATCCATGGTGCGTGCGACGGCCACGCCGTCGTCGAACGACGGGGTGATCGCGGTACCGGTGCGCAGCGCTTCGGCGACCTCGGCGAAGTAGGTGCTCTGCGCGGGCGGCGGGGTGCGCCGCGGCGGCGGATCGAACTCGGTGGTGGCGGGCTCTTCGCCGGGTCGACGCACCACCAGCGTGGCGTCGCCGGTCAACTCGATGGTCCCGTCGGTACCCATCAGCGTGGCGCGCGGCATGGACGGCACGGCGGCGGCGAACCCCGTGTCGTGAGTGGCAGTGGCCCCGTTGGCCAGCCGGAACCAGCCCGAGTATCCGTCTTCGGCTGTGGCGCCGGGGGTGTCGGTGCGGGTGACGCCGCCGCAATCGACGATGTCACTGCCGAACAGCCAGCGGGTGAAGTCGATCAGATGGGAGCCGTAGGCGCCGATCCAGCCGCCGCCGAGTTCGCGGTCGTTGATCCAGCCGAGCGGGCGTCCACGCAGCCCGCTGCCGAAGAAGTTCCAACTCAGATGCGTCGGGGTGCCGATGGTGCCCGCGCCGGCGAGTGTTTTGAGTTTCGCCCACGGTTCGTTGAACCGGAACTCGAAGTTCAAGAAGTTGGCGACGCCGGCGTCTCTAGCCGTGTCGCGCATGGCGGTCGCCTCGTCGGCATTGCGTCCGAACGGCTTGTCACACAACACCGCATGGCCGTGCTCGATCGCGGCCGTCACGTGCTCGAGGTGCAGGAACGGCGGTGAGTGGACGGAGACCAAATTGGCGTCGGAAGCCAGCGCGTTTTCCACCGCGGCATCGTCGCGCGGGCTGACCACCTCGACGTCGAAGCCCACGCTCTGATAGGCCGGGGCCGCGGCGTGCTTGCCGAAACCGGTGCCGATCACCACGACCTTCATGCGTACAGCCCTGTCAGGCCGGCACGGCCGGCGCTACGGGTCAGCTCGTTGCGGGTCGCCGACAGGCCCAGTGGCAGCCGCCGTAGCGGTTGGCTGTAACGCGACAGCCATGACAGCGTGGTCTCGTCGCAGAAGCCGACCGCGCCGTGCAGCTGGTGACACACCCGGAACACCACCTCGGCGGCCTCGATCGCCGACATCCTCAGCGCCAGCGCGTCGTTGAGCGCCTCAAGCCGGTCTTCTTGGACGCTCCACAGCGCGTACTTGGCGAGGATGTCGAGCCCGCTGCGCTCGACTTCGGCGTCGGTGAGCTGAAACTGCACACCCTGAAACGTCGAAAGCGTCTGCCCGAACTGCTTGCGCAGGCTGATATGGGTGACGGTCAGTTCGATCGCCCGGTCGAGCATGCCCAGCAGCGTCCAGCACGGCAGCACCAGACCCAGCGCGACGTCCGCGGCGCCGTCGTCGTCGACGCGGTCCAATTCCAGCTCGGTGACGAACCCCGGTCCCGGCGGACCCAGCCCGCCCACGCGGTGCCGGACACCGTCCAGAGCCACTGCTATCCAGCGGGATTGGAGACCGGCCAGCGGGGCGGCCGGGCGTGGTCCGGCGATGACGATCAACCCGTCGGCGTCCAGATCGGTCGGCTTGGCCAGCCGTTCGGCGACCGGGTACGGCAGTGCCCAGTAGCCCGCGCTTCGGCACAGCGCCGCCGCGGCCTCCAGCCCGTCGCCGTCTGCGCGGGGGTCCAGATCCCATGCGCCCAGACCGGCGAGGACAGCGGCGGCAAGCGGTTCGCGGCGGGCCGGATCGGCTTCGGCCTGCTGCACCAGCAGGTCACCACCTGCGGCCTCGAAGGCCCGCAGCGCTTGACGCCCGTACTCGGCGGCGTCGTCGGACAGATCCAGGATCATATCGCTCATTTGGCGGCCGCCAACAATGCGCGCGACAGCAGGATACGTTGCATCTCAATGCTTCCCGATGACACCGTGGATGCCTGCGAGTAATGCCAGTGGTCCTCGACCTCGCCGCGGAACCACCTCGCGCGGGGGGCGTCGCGGGGTACCTCGGCCGCGATGTCCATCAGTACCTCGGCGCTGTCCTGGTCGAGTCGGGTCACCGCGATCCGGTACGCCGCGGCGTCGCCGGGTTGGATGCGTCCGCTGCTCTGCAGCGACACCACGCGATAGGCCATCAGCCGTGCGCGCCGGCAGTGCGTCAGCATCCTGATCCATCGGCTCCGCAACTCCGCGGAGAGTTCGTCCCAACGCTCGCCGAGCACGGCCGGCGCGGCGGCCAGCAACCGTTCGCACCGTGCGTAGCGGGCGATGCCGACTCGTTCGAAAGCCATCACGTCCTGCACCACCGACCAGCCCTGGTCGACGGTGCCAAGTACCTCGGCGTCGGTGACCCGCAGATCGTCGAAGAACACCTCATTGAGGTGATGCGGACCCAGCATGGTGCGGATCGGCCGAACCTGAATCGCCGGATCGTCCATCGGCACCAGGAAGATCGTCAAACCCTGTTGCTTCTTTTCACCTTTGGCGGTCCGCGCGAGCAGAAAGCACCACTGCGCCATCGTGGCGTAGGACGTCCAGATCTTCTGCCCGTTGACCAGCCAGCCGTCACCGTCACGACGGGCGCTGGTGCGCAGCGACGCCAGATCCGAACCCGCCTCCGGCTCCGAAAAGCCCTGACACCAGATCACCTCGCCGCGTGCGATCGGCGGCAGATGCGTGCGCTGCTGCTGTTCGGTGCCGTGCCGCATGATGATGGGACCGACCCAGTTCACGCCCATGTACTGCGCCCCCCGGGGTTCGTGGTGTGCCCACATCTCCTCGCGCACCACGGTCTGCTCCCACACCGAGGCCGCACCACCGCCGAACTCCTTGGGCCAGGCCAGACACAGCAGTTCACGCTCGGCCAACACCTCGCAGAACCGCTGCGCGACCGCCAGATCCGCCGGGTCGTCGGTGAATGCGCCCAAGTAGTGTTCGGGCACGTTGTCCTTGACCAACGTCCGAAGTTCCGAGCGCAGCGCCGCCGCCTGCTCGCCCATGTCAAATCGCACGGTCGGCACCTGCCACACCCATTTCGCCGAGCACCTCCGCGGTGTCGGCGCCCAACTCCGGCGCCGGGCCTGCGACCCCCCCGGGTGTGCGCGAAAACCACGTTGGCACACCGGGAAACCGCACCGGCCCGTGCGGTGTGTCGACGGTCTCGAACAGACCCACCGCGTTGAGGTGCGGGTCGTCGAACAACGCGGCGGGCGAGTTCAACGGCGCAGCCGGGATCTCCAGCTCACCGAACAACGCCAGCCACTCCGCGGTGGTGCGTTCCTTCATCGTCTCGGCCAGCAACCCGTACACGCTGTCGATGTCACGGGCCCGCATCTCCAGGGTCGCGTGGGATTCGTTTACCCAGGCGGGTTTCACGGCGTTGACGAATGCGTTCCAATGCTTGTCGTTGTAGATCAGCGCGGCGATGTAGCCGTCGCTGGTGCGGTAGGGCCTGCGGTTGGGCGCCACGGTGCGCGGATACACCGCCGGCCCAAGGGGCGGGTCGAACATGGCGCCATTGGCATGTTCGACCAGCATGAAGGCCGCCATCGTCTCGAACATGGCGACCTCGACCTCCTGGCCCTCGCCGGTGCGTTCGCGGTGAAACAGCGCCATGGTCGTCGCGTAGAGCGCCGTCAGGCCGGCCACCTTGTCGGCCATGATGGTGCCGACATAGTCGGCCTCGCCGGTGAGTTGTTGCTGAACGAAGGGGATTCCGCACTCTGCCTGGATGGTGTCGTCGTAGGCGGGACGGTCACGTTCCGGGCCGCGCCTGCCGTATCCGTAGCAGTTGGTGTAGACGACGGCGGGGTTGATCGCGGCGACGTCCTGATACCCGAACCCCAGCTTGGCGATCGCCTTGGACCGCATGGAGTGGATGAACACGTCGGCGGTTTCGATGAGGGTACGCATCGCGGCCTGACCCGCGTCGGTCTGCAGGTCGATGACGACGCTGCGCTTGCCGCGGTTGACGTTGACGAACACCCCGCTCATTCCCGGCACTGGACCCACCGAGATGTAGCGGGTGTTATCGCCCTGTGGCGATTCGACTTTGATGACATCGGCGCCCATGTCGGCCATGATCTGGGTGCAGTAGGGGCCCATCACCATCGCGGTGAGGTCGACGACGCGAATGCCGTTGAGTGGACCGCTAGCCATGTAGCGCTCCCTGGTTGGCCATCGCGAAGCTGTACCGGATGTGATCGCCGTGCCCGTCGGGGACCACCGGGAAGACGACCGGATCCGAGGTGTCACGGATGGTCGCGATGTGCCCGGCCACCTCTTCCATCGACCACGACGGCCGATACACACCGGGCGTTTCGGCGACGAACGCTCTGGCCACCCGGCCGGCCAACGCGATAAAGGTTTCGCCAGTGACCGAACAGGTTTCGTGTGCGAGCCAGCCCACGGTCGGGGCCACCAGGTCCGCACCCATCGGCGGATAGGCCGATGTGTCAACGCCTTCGGCCATGCGGGTGACGGCGGCGGGCACGATCACGTTGCTGATGACGCCGTCGGCAGCGCCTTCCATCGCCGCGACGTTGGACAGCCCGATCACCCCGGCCTTGGCGACGGCGTAGTTGGCGACCTGGTGGTTGCCGTACAGGCCGCCGATCGAGGAGGTCAGCACGATCCGCCCGTAGCCGGCGTCGCACATGGCCGGAAACGCGGGCCGCACCACATGGAATGCGCCGCGCAGGTGCACGTCGACCACGGCGTCGAAGTCCTCGTAGCTCATCTCCTTCAACGAAGCGCGACGGACGTTTCCGGCGTTGTGGATCAGGATGTCGATGCGGCCGTACCGGTCGAGCGCGGTGCCGACGATGGCCTCACCGCCGGCCGCGGTGGCGACGGAGTCGGTGTTGGCCACGGCTTCGCCGCCGGCCGACACGATTTCACGCACCACCTCGTCGGCGGGCCCGGTGTCGGACCCGTCACCGGTGAGGGCGCCGCCGGCGTCGTTGACCACGACTTTTGCGCCGCGCGCCGCCAACAGCAATGCATACGCGCGCCCCAGCCCGCGTCCGGCCCCGGTGATGACGGCGACCCGGTCGTCGAATCTCAACTCAACCTCCGATTTGTGTGCGAAAAGGAGCGCTCACCGCGCCTGAACGCACACAAATCACTGGTTTCCGAGGACGAGGCCATCGAGGTCACCCTTGTCGCGCCATTCCTTGAGCAGGTCGCCGAAGGCGTAGAAGCCGGGACCGTACGGGTCGCCGAGGTGAGAGCGCAGCCCCTCGCCTTCCTCAACTCCTGGGCCACCGCCTTCGTTGTTGTAATAGCCCGGTGTGCAGGACGCGTCGAACGCCGAATTGTCCACGGCCGTCTCGCGCACGGTGGAACACCACTGGTCTTGGGCCTCCTGGGTCGGCTCCACCGTGGTGGCGCCGCGGTTCAACGCCTCGGCGATGACATAGGCGATGTGCTCACCCTGCAGTTCGTAGTTCGACGCGATATTGGCCGAGATGCCGACCTGGGTGAAGCCGGTGTAGAACTGGTTGGGAAAGCCGCGGCTGGTCATCCCGTGCAGGGTCTTGTAGCCGTCGCGCCAGTAGTCGTAGAGCGAACGCCCGTCGCGGCCCTCGATCGTGTCCATCGAGTAGCGCCTGCTGATGTCGGTGGTGATCTCGAAGCCGCTGGCGTAGATGATGCAGTCGACCTCGTACTCTTGCCCGCCCGCGACGACGCCCTTCTCGGTGATCCGTTCCACGCCTTTAGAATCCGACACATCGACCAGCGTGACATTGGGCCGGTTGAACGTCGGCAGGTACTCGTCGTTGGACAGCGGCCGCTTGCACAGGAAGCGGTAGTAGGGCTTGAGCGCCTCGGCGGTGTCCTGGTCCTCGACGATCTCGGCGATGCGGCGGCGCAGCCGCTCCATGATCTTGTAGTCCTCTTCCTCACGGATCGCCATGAACTGCTCCGACGTCAACGTCGAAGGATCGTCCAGCGCCATCACCCGGGCGGCGGTGTTGCGGCCCAGCTCGGTCCAGAAGTCACACACCAGATCCGGCTGGCCCAGCGCCATACCTTCGAATGTCCAGGAGTGGAAGTTGCGCTGACGTTCCTTCTGCCAGCCCGGTTTCAGCGTTTTCACCCAGTCGGGGTCGGTCGGCGCGTTGTTGCGTTCGTCGACCGTGGAGGGCGTGCGCTGGAACACATACAGGTGTTCGCAGTCCTTGGCGAGGAACGGGACGATCTGAATGGCGGTGGCGCCGGTGCCGATGACCGCAACCCGCTTGTCGGCCAGCTTGTACAGGTTGCCGGTGGCGTCGCCGCCGGTGTAGTTGTAGTCCCACCGCGACGAGTGGAAGCTGTGGCCTTTGAAGTCCTTGATCCCTGGGATGCCAGGCAGTTTCGGCCGGTGAAACGGACCCGAGGCCATCACGACGAACCGGGCACGGATGTCGTCGTCGCGGTTGGTACTGATCCGCCACCGGTGGATTTCGTCGTCCCAGCGCAGGTTGCGCACCTGGGTGGAGAAGATCGCCCCGTCGTAGAGCCCGAAGTGCTTGCCGATGTTTCGGCAATGCTCGTAGATCTCGGTGCCGTCGGCGAACTTCTTTGACGGCATGAAGTCAAGCTCTTCGAGCATCGGGATGTAGCAATAGGATTCGTTGTCGCATTGGATTCCTGGATACCGGTTCCAGTACCAGACCCCGCCGAAATCGCCGCCGAGTTCGATGATGCGGACATCGTCGACACCGGCCTTCTTCAGGTACGCCGCCGACAGCAGACCGCCGAAGCCGCCACCGAGCACCGCGACGTCGATGTCCTCGGTGATCGGATCACGGGGTGCAACAGGGGTATACGGGTCGGTTTCGTAATAGCCGGCGAAGTCGTCGGTCAGCTCGACGTACTGCTTGGAGCCTTCGGGTCGCAGCCGCTTGGCGCGCTCTTGGGCGTACTTTTCGCGCAGCGCGTCGATATCGATGTCGTCGGGGGTCTGCGTCGGCCCGCAGGTGTCGGACAGTGTCATGCCTAGAGCTCCTGTGGTTCGCCGGTGCCCATGTATCGGGACAGTTGGTAGTGGAGGTTGACGGTGCTGCGTTCGCGGTACGGGTTGGGTCTGGTGCCGGGGAAGCCGAGCGATTTCATGCCCTGCTGCACCGCGGCCATATTGGAGAAGTCCTGGGGCAGCACCGACAGCCAGTTCGGGCTGTCCTTGGGGGTGTACTCCCACTGCGTCTGTGGCTCTTGGTTTTTTGGGAACAGCTCCAGCGTCGCCACTTCGAAGATGCACTTGTTCGGGTCGTAGCTGGGGTGCGGTCGTGCGCTGTAGCACAGCGCGGTCGTCAGGCCCTGTCCGACCTGGAAGTTCGGGAAGACCTGCCAGGCCGTGCCCGCCTGCCCGAGAATGTCGGCCGGGATGGTCGGCCAGATCACGCCGCGGGCTTCGTCGTCACGTCTGGCCGACGCCAGCCAGTGCTCGAGGACCTTATCGGGAGGGGTGCCTTCTGGCAGTTCGTCGACCAGCCTCTTGGCCGCGTTCACCAGCGTCTCGGTGGTGGTGGCGTTGGTCTGCTCCCACGTGTACATCTGCATCTCGGCGGTGGATACGCGCGGGTCGTCGCCGGTACCCAGCCGGATCTTGGACTTGGTGGCCTCCATGTCCTTTGGCGCGTCGTAGCCGATGTTGCTGTGCTTGCCCTGCGCCTTGGCCCAGCCCTTGAACTCGCCGAACTTGTTGAACTCCGGGTGGGTGGTGAACACGTGGTAGGTCTCGTTGAAGGCCTCCAGCGCGACCTTCCAGTTGCAGTCGAAGTACAGCCATTTGCGCCACTTGTAGCGCATGTTCTCCAAGCCGAACGGATCGAGGATCTTGGCCGCGGGGAACAGGTAGTCGGCGAGCGGTTCGCAGTCGGGGTCCATGTTGATGAACAGCCAGCCGCCCCAGGTGTCGACGTGGACGGGCGCCAGGTGGGTGTTCTCGGGCGTGAGCACGCCCTTCCAGTCGTCCTGTTCGCGGAGGTGGGTGCACGTGCCGTCGAGACCGTATGTCCAGCCGTGGAATCCGCACACAAACGACTTGTGGGCTCGGCCGCAGGCACTCTTGGCGCCCTCTGGGGTGTCGACGAGCCGGCGACCGCGGTGCATGCACACGTTGTGGTGCGCGGCAAAATCACCGCCCGAGTTGCCGGTCCCCGTGCGCACGATGAGGATCGAGTCGTCGAGGATGTCATAGGTGAGGTAGCTGCCCACTTCGGCGAGGTCCTCGACCCGGCCGACCTGCTGCCACACCTTGCGCCACAGCTTGTCACGCTCGGCGCGGGCGTACTCCTCGGAGACGTAGGCCTCGACGCCGATGGTCATCGGCTCGGAGAGTTCTTCGGCGACTTGGGCTTCCAGATCGGTCATTGGTTCTCCTAAAACCGCTTGATCTCGGTGCGGAAGGTTTCATCCTTGAGGAACAGCGACGTGTTGTCGGCGTCCAGGTGCGTCCACTTGAGGTTGAGCCCGCCATCGACTAGCAACGTCTGCCCGGTGATGTAGCTGGACAGATCGGAAAGCAGGAACAGGACCGCGCCGGCCTGTTCCTCCGGCCGGCCGCGGCGGCCCATCGCGATCGCGCGGCGGTCGCGGTCGGGGTCGTCGTCGACATAGGTGCGCGACGCTGCGGTCTCGGTCACCCCCGGTGCCACCGCGTTGACGCGGATGCCGTCCAGCGCCAACTCGACGGCCATCGTGCGCGTCATCGCGGCGACCGCGGCTTTGGCGGTGCCGTAGGCGATGTGAAACGGCGCGGTGTTCACGCCGCTGATCGACGACAACGACACGATCGACCCCGGGTTGCCTTGCTGTCGGATTTCGGCCGCGACGGCCTGGCTCATGAAGAACGCCGTCTCGAGGTTCGCGGCGAACAGCTCGCGCCAGTCGTCGCGGGTCACCCGGGTGGCCGGCATCCAGGTGGCCGGTGCGGCACCGCCCGCGATGTTCACCAGGCCGTACAGGTCGCCCTCGACGGAACGCACCTGTGCCATGACCGTGCTGATCCCGTCGTCGGTGGAGGCATCGGCGGCCACCGGCAGCACCGGCAGGCCTTGGGCGGCCAGCGGTGCGACGTGCTCGTCGAGGTTTTCCTTGGACCGGCTGACCGCCACCACGGTGGCGCCGGCCTGCGCGGCCATGCGCGTCACGGTGGTGCCGATACCGCCGCCGCCGGCCCCCGACACCACGACAACGCGGCCGTCCAGCCTCAGAAGCTCGCTCACACTAATTGTCCGGACAACATATGATGCTCTGCATATTGCAGAACACTATTCCGCAGCGCTAATCGGTCCGTCAAGGGTCGGTGGGCAGCTGGTCCCGCCTATTGTCTGGACCAATTGAGCTTGATACGGTGCGATTTCATGACGCAATCCGCGACGGGATCACCTCCGCAGGCCCGCTACACCGGGCCCAACCCCACCGTCGCGGAGGGCTGGCGACTGCAGCGCCTCACCGCGCCGAGCCGGCTGTTCGGCGCCAACGGTCTGCGCACCGGACCCGACGGACGCGTATACGTCGCTCAGGTCACCGGGAGCCAGATCAGCGCACTGGATCTGGGCACCGGCCAGATATCCACCGTGAGCGCCAAGGGCGGTGACATCGTCGCGCCCGACGATGTCGCGTTCGACGCGAGCGGGAACCTGTACGCCACCGAGGTGATGGACGGACGCGTCAGCGTGCGCGATCCGCGCGGCCAGACCCGGGTGTTGCGCGACGACCTGCCCAGCGCGAACGGCATCACCGTGCATCAGGACCGGCTGTTCATCAACGAATGCCGCGACGGCGGACGGTTGATGGAGCTCGACCGCGGCACCGGTGAGGCGCGGGTTCTGCTGGAAGGCCTTCCCTCCCCCAACGCCATGGAGGTCGGCCCCGACGGCCTGCTGTACTACCCGCTGATGACGGCCAATGAGATCTGGCGTATCGACCCCAACGGTGGTGAGCAGCAACGCGTTACCGCTGACCTCGGGGTTCCCGACGCGGTGAAGTTCGACCCACAGGGTCATATCGTTTCCACCCAGGTGGCCAGCGGGCAGGTGCTGCGCATCGACCCGCGCACGGGTGACAAGACGCTGATGACACAGCTCACGCCCGGCCTGGACAACCTCACGCTTATCGGTGACCGGATCCTGGTCTCCAACTTCACCGGTGAGATCACCGAGGTCCTCGGCTCCGGGGAGACCCGCGCGGTGCTGCCCGGTGGCCTGAACTGGCCGCTAGATCTGGCGGTCGGCGCCGACGGCACCCTCTATGTCGCCGACGGCACCTATTTCTATGCGGTCGGTGCCGACGGCTCGGTGCGCACCGTCGGAATGCTGTTCAGCCCAGGCTATCCAGGCTTCCTACGCGGGTTGGCGCCCGCGGGTCCGGATGCGTTCGTGGTCGCCACGTCGGGCGGGCAGATCGGACGGTACCGGCCCGGCGACGGCGAAACCGATTATCTGGCCGACGGATTCGATCAGCTCTACGGGGTGGCAATCGGACCCGACGATGCGATCGTCTTCGCCGAACTGGGCACCGGCCGGGTGCACGCGTTGCGGTCGGGCGGCACCGAGGTGTTGGCGTCGGGTCTGCTGGATCCGGTGGGCGTGGCGTTCGACGTCGACGGCCACCCGCTGGTCGCCGAATCCGGTGCCGGCCGGGTGGTGCGGCTGAGCGGTTCGACCGAGACCGTTGTGGACGGGCTGCAACGACCGCAGGGCATCCACGTGGCCGACAGCACCCTCTATGTCGTCGACGCCGGGGCCAAAGAGGTCCTCGCGTTCGACCTCGCCACCAAGGCACGCACCACGATCGCGTCGGGGCTGCCGGTCGGTCCGCCCCCGGGCGTCGAGCCCAAGCCACTCAAGGGCATGCCGCCGTTCTCCGGCCCACAGGGGCCGTTCGCCGGAATCACAATGGGATCCGACGGCACGTTGTACGTCTCGGCCGACGGTGATGGCAGCGTGTTGGCGTTGCGCCGGAACGGGACATGACGGTCAATTCGACCGACCACCGGTACCTTCAGGTGGCGCGCACCCTGCGAAAGGAAATCGTCGACGGGGTGTATCCGGTGGGGTCGCAACTGCCCACCGAACAACAGCTGTGCGAACGGTTCGAGGTCAGCCGCTACACAGTTCGTGAGGCGTTGCGCCGACTGCGTGACGACAACCTGGTCGCCTCCCGGCCCCGCGCCGGCACACTCGTCGTACCGCGGCCCGCGGCGAATTCCTACGCCCAGGACGTGATGTCGATCAACGACCTGCTGGCGTTCGCCGCGGGCGCGCAGCTGGTCATCGAGTCCAACGCGTTGGTCACCGTCGACGACGACCTGGCAGCCAAAACGGGTCTGGTGTCTGGTTCGCAGTGGCTGGCCGTACGGGGATACCGGCAGGCCGACGAGGGCGGCGCACCGGTCTGTGTTGCCGAGTACTACGTCAACCGCGCGTTCGCCGCGATCGGCCGGCTGCTGCGACGCCATTCCGACCCGATCTTCCCGCTGATCGAAGACCTCTTCGGGGTGAGCATCGTCGAGGTGCACCAAGAGATCTCGGCGATCGTGGCCGGCCAGGACATGGCCGACGCGCTGCGGATCGAGCAGGGCAGCGCCGCGCTGCAGATGCGCCGCGAATACAAGACGTCGGACGGTGAGGTCGCCCAGGTGACCATCAACACCCATCCGTCGTCGCGCTACCGGCACACGATGACCATGCGCCGCATCAAGGGCCAGGCCGCGCCGTGAGACTCGAGGAGGCCCGCGCGGCCGACGCCTACCGGCGTGGGCTGTGGGTGCACGAGACGCTGGCCGACTCACTTCGCGACGCCGCCCGGACCACGCCGCACCGAACGGTGTTGGTGGACCGCGCTGTTCGGCTCGACTGCGAAACCCTGCACGCGCAGGCCACCGCGCTGGCGCACGCGCTCACCACGCGCATGCCCGCGGGCAGCGTGGTGTCGTTCATGCTGCCGAACTGGCATGAGGCAGCCGTCGTCTACCTCGGCGCGACGTTGGCCGGCATGGTGGTGAACCCGATCCTGCCCTCGCTGCGCGACCGGGAACTGCAGTTCATTCTGTCCGACGCCGACACCCGCGCCGTGTTCGTGCCGTCCGTCTTCGGCAGCCATGACTACGGCGCCATGCTCGAACGTGTCACCGCCGCGATGTCGGCCCCGCCGGAGGTGGTGGTGCTGCGGTCCACGGGTGCCGTCCGCGGGCACACGCCCTACGAGTTGCTGCTGGCCGAACCGGGCACGGCGGTGTTACCGGTGCTCAACCCCGACACCGTGCGCATGATCCTCTACACCTCCGGCACCACCGGCCGACCCAAAGGGGTGCTGCACACCCACAACTCGATCCACGCTCTGATCCGCCAGATCGGCGAGCACTGGGACGTCGAGGCCGGCGACAGATTCCTGGTGCCGTCCCCGATCGCGCACATCGGCGGGTCGATTTACGCGTTCGAGTGCCCGCTGCTGCTCGGCAGCACGGCGGTGCTGATGGACCGGTGGAACCCCGACGAGGCCGTGTCGTTGATGCGTGACGAGCGCATCACCCACATGGCCGGCGCCACGCCCTTCCTAGACGGGCTGCTCACCGCCGCCGAACGGGCGGACACGCACCTGCCTGACCTGAAGGTGTTCATCTGCGGAGGCGCGTCGGTGCCGCCGTCGTTGATCCATCGGGCCACCGACTCCTTCGAAACCGCTGCCGTATCACGGGTTTACGGATCCACCGAGGTGCCGGTCACCACGGTCGGCTCGTTGCAAAGCGTGGGGCACGCAGCAGACACCGACGGCCGCGCCGGCATCGCCGACATCAAGCTGGTGGACGGAGAAATCCGGGCGCGCGGCCCGCAGATGCTCGTGGGCTACCTGCATTCCGACGATGAGGTCACCGCCTTCGACGACGAAGGTTACTTCCGCACAGGCGATCTGGGCCGCTGGGTCGACGACGACTATCTGCTGGTCACCGGCCGAGCCAAGGACATCATCATCCGCAACGGGGAGAACATCTCCCCCAAGGAAGTCGAGGATCTGCTCGCCACCCATCCCGGCATCGCCGAGATCGCCGTTGTCGGCCTGCCCGACGAGCGCACCGGCGAGCGGGCGTGCGCGGTGATCGTCGCTTCCGAGCAGCAACCACCCGACCTCGGCGCGATACGCGACTTGCTGCTGGGCGAAGGGCTCGCCAAGTTCAAAGTTCCGGAACAGGTTGTCGTTTGGGGCAGCCTGCCCAAGAACGACGCAGGCAAGATTCTCAAACATCAGATTCAGGCGACGCTGACGAGCGAAGGTGAACCGAAATGCAGGTAGCGATCGTGACGGGCGCAAGTAGCGGCATCGGCTTCGGGTGCGCGACCAAACTCGCCGAGGCTGGTATGGCGGTGGTCGGGGCCGGACGCGACGAGTCCAGACTCGCCGAACTGGAGACGGCGATCGGCGATCCCGACCGGGTGGCCACCGTCGCCGTCGATTTGACCGCCGACGACGGCCCGCAACGGATCGTGCAGACCGCCTTGGACCGGTGGGGCCGTATCGACTTCCTGGTCAACAACGCCGGGGTGGGCAGCCCCAAGCCGCTGCACGAAACCGACGACGAAACACTGGACTATTTCCTGGGTTTGATGCTGCGTGCTCCGTTCCGGTTGGCCCGCGATGTGGTCGTGCACATGCAGGCGGGTTCGGCGATCGTCAACGTGACGTCGACGTTCGCCGTCGTCGGCGGCCTGCGCGGCGGCGCGTATTCGGCGGCCAAGGGCGGACTGACGGCGTTGACCACCCACATCGCCTGCCAGTACGGGCCCCAAGGCATCCGGTGCAACGCCGTCGCGCCCGGTGTGACGCTGACGCCGATGGTGGCCAGCCGCCTCGAGGACGACCGGTTCCGCAAGATCAACACCGAGATGACCCCGTTCCCGCGCCTGGGAGAGGTCGACGACGTGGCTAGCACCGTGGCGTTCCTGTGTTCGGACGGTGCGGGTTTCATCAACGGGCAGACGATCGTGGTGGACGGCGGCTGGAGTTCGACCAAGTACCTGTCGGACTTCGCGTTGAACTCCGAATGGGTGCCCCGGTGAACCTGTTCGCGCTGCTGGACCAGGCCGCTAGCCGGCTTGGCGCGCGTGGTGCGGTGTATTGCGGTGAGCGCCGGCTACATACGTGGGCCGAGTTGCGGGATCGCGCGCTGCGTCTTGCCGCAACCCTTGGCCCCCCGGGCACCCGCATCGCAGTCGCGGCCGAGAACCGGCCGGAGATCATCGAGCTGATGTTCGCCGTCTGGGCGGCGCAATGTGTGTATGTGCCGCTGAACTACAAGCTGCACCCGCGCGAGATGCAACAGATCCTCGACGACTCAGGTGCAGCGCTGGCTTTCGCGTCCCCGACGATCGCCGAGGGCCTTGCCGGCACCGAGATCATCGGCAGCCCGGCATATTCGGAGCGGCTCGCCGCGGCACCCGTCGTCGCCCCAGCTGATACCGACCCTGAGGCGCTGGCGTGGTTGTTCTACACCAGCGGAACTACCGGCCGGTCCAAGGGTGCCATGCTCTCGCACCGCAACCTGATGGCGATGACCGTCTCTCACCTGGCCGACTTCGACTCCCCCGATGAGAACTGCAGCCTGGTGCACGGTGCGCCGATGTCGCACGGGTCGGGGCTGTACATCCCGCCGTACGTGCTGCGCGGTGCCCGGCAGGTGCTGCCCGAATCCGCCTCGTTCGAACCGCAAGAGTTCCTCGACCTGTGTGAGCACCATCCCGGCTGCAGCGCGTTTCTCGCGCCCACCATGGTGCAGCGAGTGGTGCAGACCGGCCGCGCCTGCCCGCACAACCTGTGCACGGTGGTCTACGGCGGCGGCCCGATGTACGTCGACAGCCTCAAGAAGGCGATGGCCGCGTTCGGCCCGGTCTTCGTCCAGCTCTACGGCCAGGGTGAGGCGCCGATGACGATCACCGGCCTGCGCCGCGCCGACCACATCGGCGCCGACGACGCGATCCTGGGCTCGGTCGGCTACGCGCGCTCCGGCGTCGACGTCGCGGTGCTGCGCAGCGACGGCAGCCCGGCCACCACCGGCGAGATCGGCGAAATCGTCTGCCGCGGAGACGTGGTCATGTCGGGCTACTGGAACAACCCCGACGCCACCGCGGCCGCCCTGCACAACGGTTGGCTGCGCACCGGGGACATGGGCTCGTTCGACGAACGGGGCTACCTCACGCTGCGGGACCGCTCCAAGGACGTCGTGATCAGCGGAGGCAGCAACATCTATCCGCGCGAGGTGGAGGAGGCGCTGCTCGAGCATCCGGGAGTCACCGAAGCCGGCGTCGTCGGAGCACCTGACGAGGAATGGGGCGAGGTCGTGGTCGCGTTCATCGTCGGGTCGGTGTCGAGCGCTGAGCTCGACGCGCATCTGCTCGAGCGCATCGCCCGGTTCAAGCGGCCCAAACGCTACGAGTTCATCGACGAGTTGCCGAAGAACAGCTACGGCAAGGTGCTCAAGCGGGAGCTGCGGGCCCGGCTGGCCACCTAGGATCGACGTATGCGTGTCATCATCGCGGGCGGCCACGGCAAGATCGCCAGGATCCTGGAACAGATGCTGGCGCGTCGCGGCGACTCGGTCGCCGGCATCATCCGCAACCCGGACCACACCGGGGCCCTGGAGGAGGTCGGCGCCCAACCGGTGGTACTGGACCTGGAGCAGGCGTCCGTCGATGACGTCGCAGCGCATCTCGACGGCGCCGACGCGGTGGTCTTCGCCGCGGGCGCAGGTCCCGGCAGCGGAGCGGCCCGTAAGGACACCGTCGACCGGGCCGCTGCGGTCCTGTTGGCGGACGCCGCCGAAGCTGCCAAAGTTCGTCGCTACGTGATGATTTCGGCGATGGGCGCCGATGTCGAGGCACCCGACGAGGCCGGTGATCCGGTGTTCGTGGCCTACCTGCGCGCCAAGGGTGCGGCCGACGACGATGTGCGCGGACGCGCGGGCCTGGACGCCACGATCGTGCGGCCCGGTCTGCTGACCGACGACCCCGGCACCGCTACGGTGACGGCCGCCGAGAAGACCGGGCGTGACAGCGTTCCGCGCGAGGATGTCGCCGCGGTGCTGTTGGCGGTGCTCGATACCCCGGGTACAGCCGGCCGGACTTTCGAAGTGATCTCGGGTGATACCCCGATCCGCGACGCCGTCGAGCGCATCGCGGAGGGCCGGTGAGCGCGGTGGCCGACTACCGGATCGACCCGCAAATACTCGCGCGGATCGCCAAGGAGGTCGTCGGGCTGCCGCTGGAAAGCGGTGAGCTGATCACCCGTGCCACCGAGTTGCTGGCCGCCGAGTATCCGGATCTGATCGACCCGACGCCGGGCCGCTGGGTGGGAAGCCGGGCGGGCGGGATCCTCGGCAAGGTCCGCTTCCTCTACTTCAGCCCGCGCGAATACATCGTCATCTTCGGCTCCCCCACTGGCACACAAGGCTTTTCGGGCCGCTACAAGCGGGTGCAGATCCACAAGTTCCTGCTGGCGGGCCAGATCGACTCCTACGATCTGGAGTCCGACGACCTCACTGGCATGACGCTACGTCCCGGCGAGCACGCGTGTCTGGAGAAGGGGCACGCCCGCGGGCTGACCATTCATCCCGGCTCCTGGCACATCGAGTACGGCCGCGGGGCGGTGGCGACCACGCTGCCGTTCGCGATGGTCGACACGCTGCTGGTGTCGTTGGAGGTCGAGTCGGTCCGCCGGTCCACGGTTGAGTTCGCCAAGTTGGTGCGCCGCCGGTTGCGCCGCTGAGCTCGCGCGAGACCCCTCCCCTCTCACGCGAGCACTTACCCTACCAGCGCGAGCAGACATGTAATCGCCCAAAATCCGGGGTTTCAGGGGGAATTTGCGTCTGCTCGGCGGAAAAAGACTAGCCCGCGGCGAACACCGTTTTGAAGCGTTCCAGCGATTCGCGGATGTCGCCGCGCAGCGCGCCGGCCACCACCATGCCGATCGGACCGAACAGCGCGGGACCGCCGAGATGTACGTCGAACGAAACCGTCGACCCCGCGGTCGGATCGGTCGGCGAGGGTTTGACCTTGCCGATGAGCTTGACCTTCACCCCGCCCTTGCCGTCCCCGTTGAGCGTCATCGCCTCCGGCGGCCTGAAGTGGACGATGGTCCACTTGATCCGGTTGGGCATGCCCTTGACCTCGACGATGGACTCCAGGGTGGTGCCCTTCTCCAACGTGTTGGGCAGCTTGCTGCGCCACACCCGGTGGATGCTCAACCACTCCCGGTAGCGGGACAGGTCAGACGCGCACTCCCAGGCCTTCTCCGGCGGTAGCGGAACATCGACGGAGACAGACAATTTCGCCATGCGTCAATTCTGCGGGTTCTCTGGATTGCTCTTGTTGACGTACTTCTTGGCTGCGTCCTGCGCCTTGTCGACGTGCTGAGCGTATTTGCCCTGCGTCTTCTGGTCGACGACGTCACCGGCCTTATCGATGGCGGTGTCCACCTTGTCGGCGTTGCGGGCCACGAGATTCTTCACCTTGTCGAGAAATGCCATGGTGGCCACCCTACTCCGAGCGCCACAACCTGCGTCGTTCTCCCAGAACCGCGCCCTGCACCCACCAGATTGCCTCGATCGCGGCCGCCGCGATCAGCCCGATACCCAGCGCCATCGACGTCGTCCGCACGTTCGAGGGATCCAGCATGAACAGCTCGCGCGCCAACGGGATGGAGAAGATCACCACATAGGCCGCACCCGAGACCACGACCAGGGCAACCCGCCACCACTGGTAGGGCCGGGCGACCACCGCCAGCACCCACACCCCCGAAACCAGCAGTGTGATCAGCGCCGCCGTCGACGCCTGCATCTGTTCGGCCGGGGTGGCCTCGCGGCCCTGGTAGGCCGCCAGATAGGAGCTGAACGTCGCGATACCGATCACCAGCCCCGACGGCAACGCCGCCGTCATCACCCGGCGCACGAACCCGGGATGTGCGCGCTCATTGTTGGGCGCCAACGACAGGATGAACGCCGGGATGCCGATGGTGAACCACGCCGCGATCGTGACGTGGATCGGCTGGAACGGGTAGAGCAGCGGGTCGGAGCCGAAGAACCGCGACGCCAACCCCGCAAGGCCCACCAGGATCGCCAGCAGCACCGCGTACACCGTCTTGGTCAAGAACAGGTTCGAGACCCGCTCGATGTTGCCGATCACCCGCCTGCCCTCACCGACGACGTACGGCAGCGTGGCGAACTTGTTGTCCAGCAACACGATCTGCGCTACGGCCCGGGCCGCCGAGCTGCCCGAGCCCATCGCCACCCCAATGTCGGCGTCCTTGAGCGCCAGCACGTCGTTCACCCCGTCGCCGGTCATCGCCACGGTGTGACCACGCGACTGCAACGCATGCACCATCGCGCGTTTCTGCTCGGGCCGCACCCGCCCGAACGTTGTGCACCCCTCGAGGGTGTGCGCCAGCCGGTCGGGTTCTTCGGGTAACTCGCGGGCGTCCATGGTCTGGCCGCGCAGGCCCAGCGTCCCCGCCACCGCACCGACCGACACCGCGTTGTCGCCGGAGATGATCTTCACCGAAACCTTCTGCGAGCCAAAGTAATCGAGGGTTTCGCGGGCGTCGGGCCGGATGCGCTGTTCGAGCACCACCAACGCCGCGGCCGCGACGCATCCCGGGGCGTCCGGGTGGTCGACGGGCAGGTCGCTGGAGCCCAGCAGCAGCACCCGCAGGCCGTGCGCGCCGATCCCCTCGGCCTGAGCCGCCACCGGTGACTCCGGTTCGAGCAGCACATCAGGTGCACCGATCACCCAGTTGCCGTGTGCGCCATAGGATGCGCCGCTCCATTTGGTGGACGATTTGAACGGTGCGGTCGCGGTGGCGGTCCAACCGGGCGGCATCGGATATGCCTCGGCGATCGCTTGCATGCTGGCGTTGGGTCTAGGGTCATCCGCGGCGAGTTGGGCCAGGATCTCGGCGACAACACATTCGTTGAGCTGCTTGAGGTCCGCGACGCGCATCCCGTTTTCGGTCAGGGTGCCGGTCTTGTCGGCGCACACCACGTCGACGCGCGCCAACCCCTCGATGGCCGGCAGCTCGTTGACCAGGCATTGGCGTCGGCCCAGCCTAATCACGCCCACGGCGAACGCGATCGAGGTCATCAGCACCAGGCCCTCTGGCACCATCGGCACCAGGGCGCCGACCATCCGCAACACCGACTCGTTCCATCCCGCATCGGTGGTGAACAGCTGGGTGTAGATGATCAGCAGCCCAGCGGGGATCAGCAGGTAGGTGATGAACTGCAGAATCTTGTTTATCCCGGTCCGCAGTTCGGAGTTCACCAGCGTGAACTTGCTGGCCTCCTCGGCGAGCTTGGCGGCGTAGGCCTCCCGGCCGACCTTGGTGGCCCGGTACGCTCCGCTGCCCGCGACCACGAAGCTGCCCGACATCACCGAATCGCCAGCGTCTTTGGCGATCGGGTCGGCTTCGCCGGTGAGCAGGGACTCGTCGACTTCGAGGTTCGACTCCTCGACGATTTCGCCGTCGACGACGATCTGGTCACCCGGACCGAGTTCGATGATGTCGTCGAGCACCACTTCGTTCGGCGGCAACGGCTGCGATGCCGTGACACCACCGGATCGCCTGCGTACCAACGGCTTGGCCTGCCCGACGATGGCCAGCTTGTCCAGCGTCTGTTTGGCCCGCAGCTCCTGGATCATGCCGATCGCGCTGTTGGCGATGATCAACAACCCGAAGGCGCCGTTGATCACCGAACCGGTGGACAGCACGATGATCAGCAGCACGCCCAGGATCGCGTTGATGCGGGTGAACACGTTGGCGCGCACAATGTCGGACACCGAGCGCGCGGCCCTGGTCGGGACGTCGTTGGACTTACCCTCCGAAATACGCTGGGTGACCTCGTCTTCGGTGAGGCCCGCCGCGAGCACGGTGGTCACCTCGCGAACACTCCGTTGCCGGACTCGTCGTAATCCTCGATGGTGAGCTTGTCGCCGCCGAAGGTGACCGTGCTGACCGATCCCGGCGGCGAGTTCTCCGACACCCAGCTGTAGGTGAACCTGTCGCCGTCCCAATGCGACAGCGGCACATTCAGCTTCGTCCCGAGGGTGAGCCGCAGTTGACCGTCGACTTCGGTGATTCGGGCCGGTCCCCAGTAGTCGTTGTGGTAGGTGCCGACGTACGACGGCAGCGGCGCGGCGGGGGCTGGGTTCGGGGGCCGCTGCTCACCAACCAACGAGCCCTGCGGCTCGCTCATTTCGGCGAAGGCCTCGCTGTAGAGCTCGTACCAGTCCTCGCGCACCTCGCCGAACTGCACGAGGTCGGCGAACTCGGCGGTCAGCGCCTCAGGCACACCGGACGGTGAACCGTTGGTGAGCACGACGATTCCGACGTCGGCCGACGGCAGGATCACGAAGTTGGTGCCCGCGCCGAGGAGGAACGCCCCGGAGTGGCTCAGCTCCATCCGCGCCGCCGATGTCGAGCTGACGTTGAAGCCGTACCCGTAGAAGCTCGACCGCATCGCCGGCTCGGTCGCCCGACTCGACACGCTCTGCGGTGTCAGCGCCGGAAGCAGCGCCTTGGCGTCGATGATCTGCTTGTCGTCGTGGGTTCCATTGGCCAGCACCATCGCCAGCCAGCGAGTCATGTCATTGGCCGAAGCGCTGGCCCCGCCTGCCGGCGCTTCGGGGTCGGCGTCGCGGACGTAGGTGGGCTGATAGCGGCCGTCGACGTGGATGTGGCCGAGTGCGCGGTTCGCGCGGGCCTGGTAGTCGGCGAACCGGTAACTGGTCGACGACATGCCCAACGGGGTGAACAGCGCCTCGTCGGCAAGCTGCTCCCACGGCTTGCCGGCATTGGCCGCCACGGCTTCGGCGCCGGCGGTGAACCCAAAATTAGTGTAGGCGTAGGAGATCCGGAACGGGTCCAGCGGCAGCCGTACCAGCCGCTCGAGCACCTGTCTGCGGTCGTAGCCGAGGTCTTCGAGCTTGTCACCGGCGTGGTCGGGCAGCCCGGAGCGGTGCGCGAGCATATCGCCGACGGTGAGCATGCGGGTGACGGCGGGATCGGAGAGGGCAAACCACGGCAGCTCGGTGACGACGGGGGTATTCCAGTCGATCGCGCCGACGCCGACTTGGTGCGCCACCACCGTGGCCGCCAGCGGTTTGGACAGCGAGGCCAGCTGGAACACCGTGTCGGCGTCGACCCGGTTCTCGTCGGTCGTCCCGCCGGCGTCTTTGACGCCGAAACCCTTCGCGTACACGGTGTTTCCCTGGTGCACCACGGCCACCGACATTCCCGGGATGCCGGACTTGGTCATCAGGTCCTCGGCGATGCCGTCGAGCTTTGCGACGGCGTTGTCGACGCCGTTCTGCGGTAGCGGCATGGCCGGTACCAGCGGCGGCGGCACGTCGGTCTGCGCGGCAGACGGTGCGGCGGATTGGGCCGATTCGGATTCGCAGCCGACAACCAGCGTCAACAGCAACATCGCGACCACTGCCCTGACCAGTGCACTCATGACGTGAACGGTAGCCGGTGCGACCCGCCTCGGCCCGTCATACGCGCCAGCTACCCTGTCCGCCCATTTCTGCGCCACGGTCGTAGATCGGCGCGGAGCGCAGCCCTGCGGTAGAAATCTCCGAGGTACGGCGGGGAACGCCGTCAGAGCCGCCACCACGGGTCGAACGTCGATGTGCCGGGCTCGACACGTTGACCTGGCTTGGGCACCGCGATCTGGACGCGCTCGGCGTCGGCGGCTTTGAACAGCCGTTCGACGGGCTCGGCCCAGGGGTGGGGCGCCAGCCGGAACGTCGCCCAGTGGATCGGCACCAACAGGCCAGAGCCGGCCTCGGCGACGTCGAGGTGGGCGCGGACGGCCTCTTCGGGGTTCATGTGAATGTCCGGCCACGCCGGGTGGTACGCGCCGATCGGCAGCAGCGTCAGGTCGAAGGGTCCGTGGTCCACCCCGATTTCGGCGAAGCTCTTGCTGTATCCGGTGTCGCCGCCGAAGAACGCCCGGTGCCGCGGGCCGGTGATCACCCACGACGCCCACAGCGTGGTGTTGCGGGTGAACAGTCGGCCCGAGAAGTGCCGCGCGGGTGTGCACACCAGCCGCAGTTCGCCGATCTGATGGCTCTCATACCAGTCCAATTCGACGATGCGGTTGTCCGGTATCCCCCATCTGCGCAGGTGAGCGCCGACCCCCAGCGGCACGACGAACGGTGACCGCTGGGCGCGGGCGAGCCCGACGATCGTCTGGGTGTCGAGGTGGTCGTAGTGGTCGTGGCTGATCAGCACCGCGTCGACGGCGGGCAGTGCTTCCAGCGGGGCCGGCACCTCGTGCATCCGCTGCGGCCCGACGGTGTGCGATGGCGAACAGCGTTGGCTCCATACCGGGTCGGCGAGCACCCGGTAGCCGTCGATGTCGATCAGCGCCGAGGAGTGCCCGAACCAGCGCACCGCCAGCGGCGGCGCAGCGAGGTCGACGGTGGCCGGTTCGACAACCGGGATGGGGCCGCTGGGCCTGCCGGTGTCGCGAGACCCGAGGAGTTCGCGCAGCAGCAGTTGTTGCTGCTCACGGTCGAGGTTGATCGGCGAGGCGGGGTCGAGGTTGACGAACACGCCGTCGCGGTAGTTCGGGGACCGTCGGGCCACGGCTTCGATCTCGGCGGGTGAGGCGCCCAGCGCGGCGGGTGCACCGTTCAGTGCGCGCAGCACCCAGCTACCGGCCAGCAGCGAAGCCGTGCCGAAGCCGAAGCGCAGCGCCGTGCGGATCACTTAGGCTCCCTGGAACCTCGGTGGGCGTTTCTCGATGCGCGCGACCTGAGCCTCGATGACGTCCTGGCTGGCCCATGCCCGGTCGAACAGGTCCTGGTGCTCGGGCCAGGGGTCCTCGTATGCACCATCGTCGTTGAGTACCCGCTTGGCGTGCTGCAACGCCAGCGGCGCGTAGCCGGCGATCTCGGCTGCCCACTCCTGCGCATCGGCCAGCGTGCCAATGCGATTGGCCATCCCGGTGTGCAACGCGACGTCGGCGGTGAGCCGCTCGGCGCCCAGCAGCATCCCCCGCGCCCGGCCGGCGCCGACCAGCGAGGTCAACCGTCGAATACTCCAGTTGTCCAGCGCCAGACCGTATTTCGCGACCGGAAACTGGAAGTACGCCTCGGGTGCGACGACCCGCAGATCGCAGATCATCGAAAGGATCACGCCGGCGCCGATCGCGGGTCCGTTGATCGCGCCGATGACCGGGAACGGGGTCTTGTCGATGGCGAGGTTGAGCGCCTTGGCCTTGTCGGGCAGTTCATCGGCGACCCCCGATGGGTCCGACAGGTCGGCACCCGCGCTGAACACCGCACCCTGCCCGGTCAGCACGATCGCCCGGACGTCTTCGGTAGCGGCTTTCTCGATTGCTTCACGCAGGCCGTCGACGAGCTCGCCGTTCAGCGCGTTGCGGCGCTCGGCACGCCGCATCTCCAGAGTCAACACCTGGCCGTCGCGGGTAACACCAATCATGGGGCAAGCGTAGCGACCCGGCGCTGCCGCTCTCGAAGCCGACGCAATGGTCGATTCGACGGCCGACAACCAGCCAATACGTCGGTCTCGGTGCCTCGCCTGCCCCCATGCGGCCGCGGTGTCAAGATCGCGGCTGATCAGCACCGTCAGCTGGCCGGCCAAATAGCACGCAATCTGTGCAAATGCAATAAAGTCGCCGTCGCGGTGCCAAAATTGCCCTCATGAGCGGGCAGATCACCGTCGTCGTCGCCGATGACCACCCGGTGTATCGGACCGGCGTCGTGCGCGCATTGAAGGAGAGCGGCCGGGTACAGGTCCTTGCCGAGGTCAGCGACGGGCGTGGCGCGCTAGCCGCCATCCGAGAGCACCGCCCGGCGGTCGCGCTGCTCGACTACCGGATGCCGGAGCTCGACGGCCTCGACGTGGTGAATGCGGTGGCCCGTGACGATCTGCCGACCCAAGTCATCCTGCTCAGCGCATTCGATGACGCCCCACTGGTGTACAAGGCCCTGTCCGCCGGCGCCAGCGGCTACCTCACCAAGGAGTCGGACAGCGACGAAATCGTTGCGGCGATCGTCAGCTGCGCGAAGGGCGACGGATATGTTCCGACGCAGTTGGCCAGCGGGCTCGCCAACGAACTCAAGCAGCGGGCTAAGGGTGATTCGGCCTTGCTGTCGCCCCGAGAACTCGAAACTGTCCGGATGATGGCGGACGGGTTATCGGTGCCTCAGATCGCCGCCGAATTGCACCTCGCACCGACGACGGTCCGTACCCACGTGCAGAACCTATACGAGAAGTTGGGAGTGTCGGACCGCGCTGCCGCCGTCGCAGAGGCGATGCGGCGCCGACTACTGGAGTAACGGCACTTCGACCCGGACGTGGGTTCCCACGGCTGTCGGCATGAATGTCATTCTGCCGCCTGCGGCTTCGACGCGGGTGCGGTGCGATGCGAGGCCGATGTGCCCGTCGGCCAGCCGGCGGCTCAACGTCTCCGGCAAGATTCCCACCCCGTCGTCCACCACATCGAGGCGACACATGCCGTCGACAGCGCGGAGCTCGATGCGGGCCCGGGCCGCACCAGAATGTCGCTCCACGTTGGAGACCAGCTCGCGCATCACGGCGAAGACGAGTGGGTCGATCGAGGTGCGGACCGGGTAGTCAACCACCGTTGAGATGTCAATCCCGGAACGGTTCTCGGTGATCGACGCCAGTTTCTGAGTGGCTTCGGCGAGGCCGGCCTGATCGAGCACCGCCGGATGGAGCAGAAACGTCGCCTCGCGCATGCGGCCGATGACCTCACGCAGGCTGCTCAACGCGCGGTGTAAGCGGTCGTCGGTGGATGCTTTCGCCGCTTCATTGATGTCGAACCGCGCGGCCATCACCAGCTGCAGCGGTCCGTCGTGCAGGGTCTCCGAGAGCTGCCGGCGCTCACTGTCAAAGGCCGTCATGGTGTCCGCGAGCAGCGCCCGTCGTGACGCGCTGAGCCGCTCGATCTCACCCAGGTGCCGCTGCTGGGTGGCGACGACGGCAAGAACGGTACAGCACAGGAACGCGAACAGCGCGCAGACGAAAATTGTTTTGGCCCAACCGAGATCCGGCAACATCACCGGGTCGAAGACCACGACGGCGGTGAAAGCCACCACGCTGACGGCGAGGATAGCTGCGGCCCGGCGTGCCGACACCTCCAGCACCACCAGCAGCGCCAGCAAGACCATCACCGCCAAGGGCGTGTATCCACCGTCCGACAGCAGCTCGAAGATGCAGATCGCGGCGACGTCGACGACCGCGACGACCGTCCGGGTCGTGCGACGTGCTGCCGAAGCCGCCTGCCGGAACGCCAGAACCGCCACCCAGATGGCGCCGGCGCCGTAGGTGGCCAGCAGGACCGATTGCGCAAACCATTCGTGCGTGTGGGTGCCGAGCACCATGGCGCCGACCATGAGCCCGACCACCGCAAGCCGAAGCAACGCGGCGGCGCGCACCGACAGCAATTGATGATTTTTCCGGATTTCGCGCACGTCACCGCCATCGACGTCAGCGCTGATACCCGTCATGGCGTCACCCTCGCAGAACTCAACCGCGTCCACCGTGAGTTCTACGGTATCGCCTGCCCTCACGCCGCGGGGTCGACTGCGATGGGGCAGGCCCGTTGGGCATGTTTGGCGAAGTCTTCGGCCTCCTGTGCGTTGTCGCCGACGCAGAAGACGTAGGCGGCGTGATACATCGACCCGGCGGGCAGGCCCTTGGTGGAATCCCCCCGCCGCATGACGATTTCGGCGTCGATGACTCCCGGCAGGCCGAGCAGCTGTGCCTCATCGGGCATGTCGGTGATCAAACCGGATTCGACGGGTATGGCGAGCCATGCGATCGCGCCGGGAATACGCCGTGGCGGTGACTGTCTGCGGGGCATGCGCCCGGAAAGCTGGTCGGCCAGCAGCGCCAGGTTGTCTATGCCGTAACTCAGCTTCAGCGAGCGGGGAATCATCAATCCGCCGGGGCGAGACGCGAACTCACCGACAAACCACCGGCCGGTTCGGTCGCGGAAGACTTCGCAGTGCCCGAAACCGTGTGTCATGCCCAATGCGGACGCGGCCGCGCGGGTGAGTTTGCGGACCTCGACGGCCTCGGCCGATTGGTGATGCAGCCACACCGATCCGACCGCATGGTCCGCCAGGACAGGGTTGGCGTAGCGGGCTGCCAGGCAGTGCACTTCAGCGCCCTCGTGAAGCAACAGCTCGCAGTGATATTCGGCGACCACGTCGACGTAACGCTCGACCAGGTAGCTGACGCGGCCGAGTTCTGACGTCATGGACGTGGACCAGAAGTACTCCGGCAGGTCTGGCGGCGGCGCAAACGCGCCCGCTGCGGCCAGGTCGTCGAAATCGTGCCGGCCGACCCGGTGAGTGTTGATCGTGCCGAAACCACTCCGGGGTTTGACGACGATGGCGTCGCCGATCTCGTCGAGGAATTGACCGATCTCGGCGACGCTGTGCACGATGCGGTGCTCGGCGACCGGGAGACCGGCGGCGGCCAGGCGCCGTTTCATCACCGACTTGTCGGTGCACGCGACCGCGCTTTCGTGGTCCTGACCGGGCAGCCCCAACAGGTCTCTCAGGAAGGCGGCTGCGCGGATGCACGGCTCGTCGATAGTGGCGACGGCCGTCACCCCGAGGCTTTCGAATTCGTCCGCGAGGCAGACGAGTTCGTTGTAGTCATCCCATCGGTCGATAGTTCTGACGGGATACCCCGGGTCGCTGGCCTCGCGCACGGGGCGCATACTCTCCGGAATCAGGGCGAGGATCTTTTCGCCCTGCGCGGCGAGAAAATCTTCCAAGCGCGGACGGTACAGGGACAGCACGACGATCATGATGCGTTTCCTTTCAGTTCGTAGAAGTGCTCACCGTCGAGGTAGCGCAGCGTCCAGAGGTCACGAAGCAGGATGTCGTCCACCCCGTGCATCAGCGTCACCGTGACGGGGTATGTGCTGTCGTCGACGGTTCGCTGCAATCGCTGTCCGGGGTGCACCTGGAACTGGATGTCGCGGAAGCTCTCCAGCTCCTTGATGGCCTGCAGACCGCGGTAGGAGACCAACGTTCCACCGGTCGGGGCGACCATCTTGGCCCAGGCGAAGCTCCGCTGCAGCCGGTACGGGACTCCGCAGCGTTGCCTGAAGCGCTGTGGTCGCACATAGGCGTCCACCATCCAGTCGACTTGCGACTCACCGATCGCAAGCCCCGCGAACCCCGGGATGTCTTGACCGGCCATCCGCGCCCCCACTTCGACAAGAGACGGACCGGCGGGTGTGGTCTTGATCTCGACGTGTCCAGCGCCATGGCGGATCTCGAGCGCGTCGAGTACGTCGAACGCATACGGGACGAGCTTGTCCTGCACGTCGCCGGTGGCGGGCATGATCTGGCAGGCCACCATGAGGTCGGACACGCAGTTAGCACTGATGCGATGCGTTTTCCAGATATCGGTCACGTGGTGTTGGCCGTCGCGGCTGACCGTGTTGACCAGGTATTCAGCGCCGACCAGGTACTCCTGTGCGACGACACCGTCGGCGGCCTCCGAGTTGATGTTCTCCCGGCCGTAGAGCCGGCGAAACGCCCGTACGGAGTCGTCCGGGGTGGCGCACCAGGTGACGCCGTCATTGGACGAGCTGCGCAACGGTTTGAGGATCGCCATGCCGTCGAGCTGGGTGTGCCATTCGCGCAACTGTTCCTCGCTCTCGACGAGGATCTGGCGAGCTCCTTGCAGCCCTTGAGATTTGATACGCTCGATCATCTCGAACTTGTTGCGCCGCGCCGAGCTGAGTGCCGTGCCGTTGGTCGGCGCGCCGGTGCGCGGGTTCAGCGCCTCGCTCAGCGCATCGGCCAATTCCACGCCCGGTTCGCAGCCGGGTAGGACGGCGACGGGAGCGAACGGCAACAATGCGTTCACCGTTTCGGCGAGGTTGCCGTGGTGGACGATGTCGGCGACGAACCGGAATCGGTCGGGCCGACCGCGGTATACCGCGGGGACCTCGACAGTGCTCTGCACGCGAATGGGGATGTACCCCACGGCCTGAAAGGCCGGCGCAAGGCGCTCCGCCGCCCCATAGGTGTCGACCAGCACGATGTAGCGAGACTGATTGTTGTTCATCGGATTTGCTGTGTTCGGTGTCTTCACTGCGCTGTCCATCCTCCGTCTACGGCCAATGCCTGTCCGGTTACATAAGCTGCTTCGGTTGAAGCGAGCCACACCACTGCATGGGCGACCTCTTCCGGCCGGCCAAGTCGTCCCATCGGAATGTGGGATTGGTAGAAGTCATCGGCCGCCGGTCCGCGCGCGGCCTTGGCTTCGATCAGCATCGGGGTCAAGATCGGCCCCGGGCACACGGCATTCACGCGGATCCCCTCCGTTGCGTGATCGATTGCCGCCGCCCGGCTGAGCCCCACCACGCCGTGCTTGCTGGCGGTATAGGGCGCCGAATGGTAATAGCCGACGATGCCGGCAATGGAAGCCACGTTGACGATAGCTCCTCCGGAATTAGCGCGCATATGGGCGATTTCGTGCTTCATCGACAACCAGACGCCATGCAGATTGGTGTCCACGATGTGCCGCCAGTGGTCCAGGTCGTAGCCGTCGGAGGGCTTCCCCGATCCCGGTACTCCAGCGTTGTTGCAGGCGGCATCTAACCCGCCGTTGCGGATGGCGATCGTGTCGATGAGCCGGGCGACATCGTCTTCGCGGGTGACGTCGACCTGGAAGGCCTGCGCCTTTCCGCCGTCAGATTCGATGAGCGACACCGTTTCCCGCAGAGGCTCGAGCCGTCGGCCGGCGACGACCACCGTCGCGCCCTCTTTCGCGAAGCGACATGCGGTGGCCCGCCCTATCCCGCTGCCAGCACCGGTGACCAGGACGACTTTGTCTGCAAAGCGGCCGGTCATGCGCTGCGCCTCAATTCGCCTCGGTGGGTGTGCATCATGCGAGTCGTCAAGAGCGTCTGGGCCGCGTGCACGATGTCGTCGGCGCCGCCGAGCACGGCGGGCTCGAGGGCGGGGCTGGCCGGGTAGGGCACCGCTGCCGCACCGACTCGGGCGACGGGTGCGCGCAGTTCCTCGAACGCCTCCGCCATGATGACCGCGGCGATCTCCGCGGTGGGCCCGTACCGCAGCCAGGTCTCGGCGGCCACCACGACATGGCCGGTCTTGCGCGCCGAGGCGACCAGCGTG
Source organism: Mycolicibacterium sp. XJ879 (assembly GCF_053483935.1). Classification (NCBI taxonomy): domain Bacteria; kingdom Bacillati; phylum Actinomycetota; class Actinomycetes; order Mycobacteriales; family Mycobacteriaceae; genus Mycobacterium; species Mycolicibacterium sp. XJ879. Next base: position 139,901 of record NZ_JBEFTH010000006.1, on the reverse strand, counting down.
GCGGTGTCAAGAGGCCGCAGCGAGCGGACATCCACCACCTCAGCGCTCACGCCGCGCGTCGACAGTTCGGCCGCCGCGTCCAGCGCATGCCGCACCATGCCGGAGACCGCGACGATGGTGACGTCTGTGCCCTCCTGCACAACGGCCGCCGTCCCCAGGGGCGTGACGTGCTCCCCTTCGGGGACCAAACCCTCAGTGCCATACAACTTCTTGTGTTCGAACACGATGACCGGGTCCGGCGACCGCAGCGCCGAGGTCAGCAGGCCTTTGGCATCGGCGGGACTACTGGGCAGCACGGTGTGAATTCCCGGCAGGTGCGCCGTCCACTGCTCGAGGGACTTCGAGTGCTGTGGTCCCGCGTTCCCGCCGGGGCCGCCCTGCGTGCGCACCACGAGCGGCACGGTGACGCGACCCTGGGTGACGAAGGGGAAGACCGACGCACCGTTGGCGAGGCTGTCCATGGCCAGGCAGAGGAAATCGCTGTACATGATTTCGACGACCGGTCGCAGGCCCGACATCGCCATGCCGATCGCGGCGCCGACGATGCCGTTCTCGGAAATCGGGGTGTCCACCACGCGGGTGGAGCCGAACTCGTCGAGCAGACCCTGTGTGGCGCCGAAGATCCCTCCGTAAACCGCCACATCCTGGCCGAGCACGATGACACGCTCGTCGCGTCGCATCTCTTGGCGCAGCGCGTCGTTCAGCGCTTCCGCGTATGTCATGCGGTTCATGACCGGGGCTCCCTTCCGTCCCATTTCGTTGCGATGTCGGTGAGTTCTGCGGGGTCTGGCCACGGGCTGGCCTTGGCGAACGCGACGGCGTCGTCGACCTCTCGGCGGGCCGCACGTTCGATGGCGTCGACCTGATCGGGTCCGGTCCCCGCGTCGACGAGTCGGCCGCGCGCCAGGATCAGCGGATCGGTGAACCCGGCCCCCTCGGCGGGGCTCCGGTACCCGCCACGGTCGGCCCCGGAGAACACCGCAGCGCGGTAGGTGACGGCTTCCACCAGCGTGGGTCCTTTACCGTCGCGAGCGCGTGCCACGGCCCTGGCCACGCAACGGTGAACGGCTTCGACGTCGTTGCCGTTGACCCGAACCCCGGGTATGCCGTATCCCCAACCGCGGCGGTATAACTCGGTCTCCCGCACGTGCCGGTCGAGGCGCACGCTCAACGCGTACTGGTTGTTCTCGACGAAGATCACGACGGGCAGCTGCCAGAGCGCGGCCATGTTCGCCGCCTCGTTGAAGGCGCCGGAGTTCACTGCCCCATCCCCGGTGACGCAAAGCGTGACGCGGCCGTCGCCGGCCAGCCGCTGGGCGTAGCCATGACCGACCGCCAGCAGCAGCGAGTGGCCGATGATCCCTGAGGGAGCGAGCAGCCCGTGGTCCGGATCGGCGATGAGCATGTGTCCGCCGCGACCGCCGCACTGGCCGTCGGCGCGGCCCATCATCTCGGCGAGCGTCGGACCGAGCGGAAGGCCGAGGCCGACATACTGGGCGTGGGGTCGATGCGTCGCTGTGGTGATGTCGCCGTCACGCAGCGCGGCGGTGGCGCCGATGCCCGCGGCCTCCTGGCCGAATCCCACGTGCATCGGCCCCTTGACCAGGCCCTCGACGCGCAGTTCCTCGAGCACGATGTCGAGCTCGCGCAGGACGCACATGCGGCGGTATAGCTCGAGCAGGTCGGTTTTCTCACCGATGAATGGCGTTGCGGTGCCGATCATTTCGCGTGACTCCTCAATTCCAGTGCTTGGGCGAGCGGCGCACACAGTGCCGCTCCGGTCAACCCGACGACCAAGGTGGTGATCGCCAAGAGCATGGGCCCGCCGTGGCCCAGGCTGTAGGACGCCAGGATCGGTGCGGTGACCGCCGCGACGGCGAGCACCATTCCCCAGAGGCCGTGGTAGCGCCCGCGCGCCGCCGGCGGGGCGATGCGGTGCACGATGCCGGCGCCGACGACGAACCAGGCGATCTCCCCGGGGGCGCAGGCCGCCGCGGCCACGCTGAACTCGGCGGTCGTGTGGGCGAAGCTGGCCACGGCCATGCACACGGTCACCCACAGCGCCGCGGTGGCGAAGATGTCCAGTCGAGGACGCATCGCCACACGCGCACTCAGCCACGGCGTGATGAGCGGGGTGAGCACGACGACGGCCAGCGCGTTGGCCAGTTGGGTTAGGCCGTAGGAGCCGACGTCGAGCCCGGCGGCGGTCATCAGCATCGGCATCGCGGCGTACAGGCCCATGAGCGCGGTCAGCGTCCCCACACTGGACACCAGCAGCAGCAGCAGTCGCGAGTCGGAAAGCGCGTCCCGGTACGTCGACGTCATCAGCGGCCCGGGCCGGCGCACATCGGGCGCGATGTGAGCCAGCGCCACCAGAGCAAATGCCGCGCACGCGGCCGCGTTGATCAGATAGAGCGCCGGGGTGCCGATCCGGTCGGCCAGCAGCCCCCCAAGCGCGCCGGTGATGGCGGCTGCGGCATTCATCACGCAGCCGTACCGCAGGGCGTCGATCTTCGCCCGTTTCTCGGGATCGGCGATCAACTCGGTGATCGCGGCGGAGACGACCGGACGGGGTGCGTCGTACACCACCCCGGCGAGCGCGGCTGCGATCAGCAGAGCGGGCACGCTGTGGGCGCCCGCCAGTAGCGTCAGCAGGACCGCCGCGAACAGCATGGCGGCGATGAGGGTGGTGCGTCCGCCGATGCGATCAACGAGCGAGCCGCACACGAGCTGCCCGACCATCCAGCCCACGCCGAAGGCCGCCAGGACCGCGCCGACCGCGGTGGTCCCGTGTCCGCGATGAGCGACGTGGTAAGCCATGAACGGGTAGGCGAACCCCAGGGCTCGCACCAGGAAATTGCCCCCCAGCAGCACCCAGATCGCCGGCGGATAGCCGCCGTCCGCCGTGATCTCCGGCGTCTGGTCCCGGTTCGGGGTGGTGAGGGTTGCGGTCACACAATGACCGTAAAAAGCGCTCACCTGCGCGAACATCCTGCGATCGCGCCCAGTACGTGATGAGGCGCCCTCCTACAATCGGAGGACGGCTAGCCCGGGGGCGGCCCGCGTTAGCCTCATCGGGTGAGCCGTATCGGTGCCCTCGAGCTGCGTGACGCCGTTCTCGATGACGGCTCGTTCCGCAGCTGGGACGCCCCGCCGCTGCCCATCGCGACCACCGACTCGTACCGTCGCGAGCTGGCCGCAGCGGCCGCCAAGACCGGCCTGGACGAGTCGGTGGTGACCGGTGAAGGCAGGGTGCACGGACGGCGGGTCGCGTTGGTGTTGTGCGAGTTCGATTTCCTGGCCGGCTCGATCGGGGTGGCCGCGGCCGAACGGATCACCATGGCGGTGCAACGGGCCACGGCCGAACGGTTGCCGTTGCTGGCCTCGCCGAGTTCGGGTGGCACCCGCATGCAGGAAGGCACGGTCGCGTTTCTGCAGATGGTCAAGATCGCGGCCGCCGTCGAGCTGCACAAGAAAGCGCACCTGCCGTACCTGGTGTACCTTCGCAACCCGACGACCGGCGGCGTGTTCGCATCGTGGGGCTCGCTGGGCCACGTCACCGCCGCCGAACCTGACGCGCTCGTCGGGTTCCTCGGCCCGCGCGTCTACGAGCACCTCTACGGTGAACCGTTCCCACCGGGCATCCAGACCGCGGAGAACCTGCAGCGCCACGGCGTCATCGACGGCGTCGTCCCGCTGGAGGCGGTGCGCTCGACGCTGGACCGCACCCTGCGCGTCGTCGCCGATACCCCCGGGGCGCCGCCGCCGGCGCCCGAACCCCAACCGCTGCCCGACGTGCCCGCATGGGAGTCGGTCGAAGCCTCACGGCGGCCCGACCGCCCCGGCGTCGGCTTTCTCCTGCGGCACGGAACGACCGACCGCGTGCTGCTGTCGGGAACCGGACAGGGTGAGGCGGCGACGACGCTGCTGGCGCTGGCCAGGTTCGGCGGTCAACCCGCCGTCGTGCTCGGCCAGCAGCGGGTGGTGGGCGGCATGGTCGGACCGGCCGCGCTGCGTGAAGCGCGCCGCGGCATGGCGTTGGCCGCGGGCCTGAAGCTACCCCTGGTGCTGGTCATCGACACCGCCGGGCCCGCGCTCACCGTCGAAGCCGAACAGGGCGGGCTGGCGGGCGAAATCGCAAGGTGTCTGGCCGAACTCGTCACGCTGGAGACGCCCACGGTGTCGGTGCTGCTGGGTCAGGGCAGCGGCGGACCGGCGCTGGCGATGGTGCCCGCCGACCGGGTGCTGGCCGCGTTGCACGGCTGGCTGGCGCCGCTGCCGCCGGAAGGAGCAAGCGCGATCGTGTTCCGCGACCTCGACCATGCACCGGAACTGGCTGCGGCACAAGGTATTCGCTCGACCGACCTGCTGCGGCACGGGATCGTCGACGCGATCGTGCCCGAGCACCCGGATGCGGCCGACGAGCCGGTGGAGTTCACCCAGCGGCTGTCGGCCACCATCGCCAACGAACTGCACGCGCTGCGGTCGGTCCCCGACGGTCAACGGCTGTCGGCGCGGTTGGCGCGGTATCGCCGCATCGGGCTGTAGCGGGCGCGACACCGGATCGAAGCCTAGCCGCCCAGCTCGGACACCGCCGAGTCGAGGATGGTCGCCTGCTCGGTCAACTCGCGTTCGGACGGATCCGCGCCGAGCCGGCCCAGCAGATCCTCGTGCGAGATCACCTCTAGCGCGCCCCGATATTGCTCAGACGCCAGCTGTCCCGCACCGATGACCTCGGTGCGGCCCTCCACCAGAACCAGCGTGGCGTCCTTCTCCTCGGCCTGCAGCAGCCGGCGCACATCGTCAGTCGAGATCGTCATGGTTCCAGCTATACCCGGTTTGTGCGTCGAGGTACCGCTGAACTCGGCCAGCCGGCGGTGGTCTCTATGGTGAACGCGTATGGCCGTTGAACGCTCGTCCAAACCCGTCGTTCTTCGGCAGCGGGTCCCCGAGCCACCCACAGGCCTGAGCCGCATTCGGTGGTGGGTCCCCGGCCTGCTGTGGGCCATGTCGGCGGTCGGATCCGGATCGGTGCTGTTTACCCCACGGGTCGGCTCCGAGTACCGGTACGAACTGCTGTGGTTGCTATGGGGAACGGCGTTTCTGATGTGGGTGATGATCCGAGAGGCGGGCCGGTTCGCCGTGGTCACCGGGCGCACGCTGTTGGACGGCTTCTCCACCCTGCCTGGACCCCGCAACTGGGCCCTGTGGGTGGTCCTGTTGCCGCAGCTTGTCGCTGCGGTCGCGGGCATCGCCGGCCTCAGCGGCCTGGTGGGCAGCGCTTTCGCCGAGGAGTTGCCCGGCGGGCTGGTGTTGTGGTCGCTGATCCCGCTGGCGATCACCGCGGCGGTGGTCACCAGTGGTGGTTACCGGGCCGTCTCTCGGGTGGCCATGGTCCTGGCGCTGTTTCTGGTGGCCATCATGGTGGTCGCTGCGGCATGGGTCTTCACGCCAGACGGGGACGCGGCGGCGGGCGTAGTGCCCGGCGTTCCGGCGGACCTCAGCCTGCCGTTCATCCTCCCGTGGGTCGGCACCATCCTGGCTGGGTCGATGGGAATCGTGTGGTTCTCATACTGGACCGCGCGGGGCGGGTACGGAGGAGGAACGGTCGAGCCTTCGTCAGATGGCGACGACGAGCCCGATCCGAACGTGCCGCCGGAACAGCGCACCGAGCGGTTGCAGTCGTGGTTCAGAACCCTGTCGCATACCGCAGCGGTCGGCGTGCTGACTGGCACAGTCATCATCACCGGGTTTCTGGTGCTCGGAGCCGAACTGCTGGCGCCAGCCGGCATCGTGCCCTCGGGCACCGATGTTGCCAGCGAGCTGATGCAGCTACTGGCACAGGTGTGGGGCACCCTCGGTCATTGGGTGATGTTCGCAGCCATCGTGGTGACGCTCGGCGGCAGCGTGCTGGCCAACCAGGACGGGTGGTCACGCTCTTTCGCCGATATCACCGTGCTGCTGTCCCGGGGATCAGTTCATGCCCGCGGAAGCACCAACGATAAATCGGGCGGCGGATGGCCCGAGCGCCTCACCCGCTGGCGCCCAAAATCGATGGGGACACGTCGAGCGCTGAAGATCATGTTCGTGGTGACGTTCACGTGTACCTTCCCGGCCATCGTCGTCGTTGTCGTGCAGGATCCCGTCCAGATCATGTCGGCGTCGGGCATCGTGGCCGCGCTCCACACCCCATTCATCGTGCTGGCCACGCTGGCCGTCAACCGCGCCATTCCCGATCCGCTGCGCCCCAACCGCGTGTCGATGGGTCTGCTCGGATTCGCCGGACTGTTCTACACCGCGTTCGCGCTTCTCTATTTCGCGAACATGCTGGGACTCATCTGATCCTAAGGGCGCTGGGGTCGAGCGCCGGTCCCTCGCACCCGGGCTCAGCAGCCGTGGGAATATGCAGCATGGCTGCGATCACCCCCTTCCACATCGCCGTTGCCGACCCCGACCTCGACGACCTGCGCGAGCGGCTGACCCGCACCCGGTGGCCGGAGGCCGAATGCGTCGACGACTGGAGCCAAGGCATCCCATTGGCCTACACGCGTGAGTTGGCCGACTACTGGGCCAACACCTACGACTGGCGCGCCCGCGAAGCAGCGCTCAACCGATTCGACCACTTCACCACCGAGATCGACGGGCTCGACATCCACTTCATCCACCAGCGCTGCGGCCGCGACGACGCGTTTCCGTTGCTGATCACCCACGGCTGGCCCGGGTCAGTGGTCGAGTTCTCCAAGGTGATTGAACCGCTCAACGAGCGCGGCTTCGACGTGGTGTGCCCGTCGCTGCCCGGTTACGGCTTTTCCGGTAAGCCGAACCAAACCGGTTGGGGCATCGAGAAGATCGCGACGGCGTGGGACACGCTCATGGACCGGCTGGGCTATCAGCGCTACGGCGCCCAGGGCGGCGACTGGGGTTCGGCGGTCACCACCCAGATCGGCCGCAACGGGGGTCGCCGGAGCCGCTCCGGCGGCGACATCAGCCGATGCGTGGCCATCCACACGAACATGCCGCTGGGCTTTCCCCCGGGCAATCTAAAGAATCCGACAGAGGAGGAGAAGCAGGCCCTTGAGCGGGCCGACTACTACCAGAAGTGGGATTCGGGCTACTCCAAACAGCAGTCGACGCGGCCGCAGACCCTGGGCTACGGGCTTGTCGATTCGCCGGTGGGGCAGCTGGCGTGGATCGTCGAGAAGTTCTGGTCGTGGATGGACTGCGACGGCCATCCGGAGAACGTGTTGAGCCGCGATGAGCTGCTCGACAACGTGATGCTGTACTGGCTCACCGCGTCCGGGGCATCGTCGGGGCGGCTGTACTGGGAGAGCTTTCACGCGTTCGGCGGGTTCGACCGCGTCGAATTGCCCACCGGCGTGGCGGCTTTCCCCAAGGAGATCCTCAAGGCGCCGCGCAGTTGGTGCGAGGCCGGATACAACATCACGCACTGGACGACGATGCCGCGCGGCGGGCATTTCGCCGCGTTCGAGCAGCCGGAGTTGTTCGTCGACGACGTCAGCACGTTCTTCAACGGTTTCTCTGGTTGAACGCGCCGGGCTAGGCCAACGACTGCACCCACGCGCGGTGCAGCGCGGCGTAGTGGCCGTCGTCGCGGGTGATCAGGTCCGCCGGCGCACCGTCCTCGACGATGCGGCCGTGTTCGAGCACCAGCACCCGGTCGGCGATCTGCACGGTGGAGAGCCGGTGCGCGATGACCAGCGCGGTGCGGTCGGCCAGCACGGTTTCCAGCGCCCGCTGCACCAACCGCTCGCTGGGGATGTCCAGCGACGACGTCGCCTCGTCGAGGATCAGCACCGCGGGGTCGGCCAGAAACGCCCGCGCAAACGCGACCAGTTGCCGCTGACCCGCCGACAGCCTGCCGCCGCGTTTGGCGACGTCGGTGTCGTAGCCGTCGGGCAGCGAATCGATGAAGTTGTCGACGCCCACCGCCGCGGCAGCGGCCGCCACTTCCTCGTCGCTGGCGTCGGGCCTACCGAACCGGATGTTGTCGGCGATGGTGCCGTCGAACATGAAGTTCTCCTGGGTGACCATCACCACGTGGCGGCGCAGCTGCGACTGCGAGAAGTCGCGCAGGTCAACACCATCGAGGGTGATCGACCCCGACGTCGGGTCGTAGAAGCGGGCGATCAGCTTGGCGATCGTCGTCTTGCCCGCTCCGGTGGTGCCGACCAGCGCCACGGTCTGCCCGGCCGGCACCTCCAGGGTCAGGCTCGGCAGCACCGGGCGGCCGGGCACATATTCGAATCGCACGTCGCGGAAGGCGATTTCGCCGCGAACGCGGTCCACGGCGACGGGGTGCTCGGGGTCCTTGATGCCGGGCCGATGGGCGAGCACACCGGCCAGTTTCTCCAGTGCGGAGGCGGCGGACTGGAACGTGTTGAAGAACTGGCTGATCTCCTGCATGGGTTCGAAGAACATCCGCAGATACAGCAGGAACGCGGTCAGCGTGCCGATCGTCATCTGGTCGTTGAGCACCCGGTAACCGCCGTAGAGCAGCACCACGCCGGTGGTGACGTTGCCGACGAGTTTGACGCCGGGCATGAAGATCGCCAGCAGCCGGAAGGTTTTCTCGTTGTCGTCCTTGTAGCGATCGGCGAGGTCTTCGAAGATCTGCTGGTTACGCGGCTCGCGGCGGTAGGCCTGCACCGCCTTTATCCCAGTCATGGTCTCGACGAACTGCACGATGACCAGCGCGGCGCTCTCGCGCACCTTGCGATACGTCCGCGACGACTCCTCGCGGAACCACCACACCAACCCGACCAGCACGGGGAAGGCGCCCAGACACATCAGGCCCAGCCGCCAGTCCAGCATGATCAGCAGGACCGCGGTGCCGAAGAGCGTGAGCACGGCGGTGACCAGGCTGTCGAACCCGGTTTCCAGCATGTCCTGGATGGCCTCGACGTCATTGGTGGAGCGGCTGACCACCCGCCCTGAGGTGTAGCGGTCGTGGAAGGCGATGTCGAGACGCTGGAAATGGCGAAAAACCCGGCGCCGCAGTTCCAGCAGCACCTTCTGCCCGATGCGCCCGGAGCGTCGCAAAAAGAACATCCGGCTGATGGCCTGGATCAGCACCACCGCGCCGAGCGTCGCGACGATCATCAACAGGGCGTGGGCCGTACCGCCCTCGACGATCGGCGGGATGCCGAGATCGATGCCGCGTTGCACCAGAAGCGGAACCGAAAGGCGCGCAGCGTTTTCCACCACAACCACCAGCGCGAGCAGCGCCACCGTCAAGCGGTAGGGCCGCAGCAGGCGCCACAGCAGCAGCCGCGCCTCCCGCCGGCGCGGCACGCTCTCGTCGATGGGCAGGTCGTCGGGTTGTTCCTCGTCGAACTTGCCGCGCCATTCGGGTTCGGTTCGCGTTGTGACGGTGGTCATCGGCCCTCGGACTCAGTGGTGACAAAGCGTTGTGCGACGCGGTCGCGGTCCAGCGCCTCCTGCTCCTCGTAGGCCAGGTTCAGCCGGCGACGTTCCTTGTCGTCCTCCCACGCGCACGCGCGTTCGGCGCCGTCGTCGAGTTCGTCATCGGCGGCCAGCAGGTAGCGGTACTCCGGCACGGTGGCGAGCAGTTGGGCGTGGGTGCCGATGTGGGTGATGGTGCCCATCTGGAGCAGCGCGACCTTGTCGGCGAGCATCACCGTCGACGCGCGGTGTGCGACGACGACGGCGGTCACGTCATGCAGCACGCGGCGCAGCGCCTCTTCGACGACGGCCTCGGTGTGCACGTCGAGCGCTGAGAGCGTGTCGTCGAGCACGAGCATCTTGGGCTTGGCGAGGATCGCCCGGGCCAGCGAAAGCCGTTGGCGCTGCCCGCCGGACAGGCTCATCCCCTGCTCGCCGATGCGGGTGTCCAGGCCGAACGGCAGCTCGTAGACGAACTGCGCGGCGGCGACCTCGACGGCCTCTTTGAGTTCCTCGTCGCTGGCCTGCGGTCGGCCGAGGCGTAGGTTCTCCGCGACCGACATCGAGAACAGCGTCGGGTCCTCGAATGCGGTGGCCACCGTCCGGCGCAGCGCGGACAGCGAGAACTCGCGGATGTCTCGGCCATCGATGCGGATCTGGCCCTCGGTGACGTCGTAGAGCCGCGATAGCAGCGCGGTCAGCACCGACTTGCCCGAGCCGGTGGCGCCGACCAGCGCCATCGTCTCCCCCGGTTCGACGACGGCGTTGACGTGGCGAAGCGCCCACTCATCAGAGGCCGGAAACCGGAAGCCCACGTCGATCAGCTCCAGGCGCCCGTCACGGGGCGGCTCGTCGTGCGGACCGTCGACGATCTCGTTTGGCGCGTCGAAAATTTCCGCGATCCGGTTGGCCGCGGTGAACGCCTCCTGCGTCATCGACAACAGAAAGCCCAGCGATGCGATTGGCCACACCAGCGACAGCATCATCGTGATGAACGCGACCAGCGTGCCCATCGTGACGTGGCCGTTGCCCGCGGCGTACGCACCGACGCCGAGCACGATGATCAGCGTCAGGTTCGGGATGATCTCGAGCAGCGTCCAGAACTTCGCCGATACCGCCACCCGGTTGACCTGGGTGTCGTAGAGGTCGGTGAGCTCCTCGTCGAATCGGTCGTAGACGTAGTCCTCGCGACCGAACGACTTGACCACCCGCAGCCCGAGCGCGGACTCCTCGACATGGGTTGCGACGTGGCCGGACTGGTCCTGGGCCAGCCGCGACAACCGGGTGTATTCGCGTTGGAAGTGCAGCACGGTGCCCGCGATCGGCACGATCGACACCATCACGACCACGCCCAGCGGCCAGTACATCGCCAGCAGGATCGCGGTGATGACGGTGATCTGCAGCATGTTGAGCAGCAGGAACAGCATGCCGAACGACATGAAGCGGCGAATTGTGCCGAGGTCGTTCATGATTCGCGACAGCAGCTGTCCGGACTGCCAGTTGCCGTGGAAGCTCATCGGCAGGATCTGCAGCCGGGCGTAGAGGTCCTTGCGGATGTCGGCTTCCACCCCCATCGTGGCGCGGGCCGCCAACCAGCGGCGGATGAACCACAGCACCGCCTCGCAGATGCCGATACCCATGGCCGCGCTGCCCAGCAGCCACAGCCCCTGCTGGTCCTGTTCACGCACCGGCCCGTCGATGACGGCCTTGGTCATCAGCGGAATCGCGATGGTGGCCCCGAGGCTGACGATGGCGACCGTGACCATCGCGATCCAGCGCACCCGGTAGGGCAGCAGGTACGGCAGCAGCCGCCACAGGTCCGAGCTGGTACGTCGGCGCTGGGGTGGCGGGGCGATGGCCGGCGCAGAGCGCAGGGTTACGGGGTCAACCACTTAGTAAATCTTCCCATGGTCGGCAAGCGGTTAACGCCTCCACGAGATGCACGTTAACGAGACAAAGTGCGAGTAGGCCCCTCGCTAACGTACGTTTCGCGGTCATGCGGCGGACCTCTCGCGGGCGGCCTGGTCACCGAACTGGGTCTCGTACAGCTCGGCGTAGCGCCCGTCGCCGGCCAGCAGTTGCTCGTGGGTGCCCCGCTCCACGATGCGGCCGTCCTCGACGACGAGGATCATGTCGGCCGCGCGCACCGTGGACAGCCGGTGGGCGATCACGATCGATGTCCGTCCGGCCAGCGCCTCGTTGAGCGCTTGCTGCACGGCCGCCTCCGACGACGAGTCCAGCGATGCGGTGGCCTCGTCGAGCACCACCACCCGCGAGGTGCCCAGCAGCAGACGCGCGATGGTGAGCCGCTGCCGCTGCCCGCCCGACAGCCGATAGCCACGCTCGCCCACCACGGTGTCGAGCCCGTCGGGCATCGCGGCGACGACGTCGGCCAGCCGGGCGCGTTGCAGCGCCTCCCACAGCTGCTCGTCGGTGGCGCCGGGTGCGGCGAGCCGCAGGTTGGACCGAATCGAGTCGTGGAACAGGTGCCCGTCCTGGGTGACCACCCCGACGGTGTCCTTCAACGACGCGAACGTCACATCGCGCACATCGACACCGCTGAGCGTGATCGCGCCGGCGTCGACGTCGTAGAGCCGCGCGATCAGCGATGCGATCGTCGACTTGCCCGCGCCTGAGGAGCCGACCAGCGCCACCACCTCGCCCGGTTGCGCGGTGAACGAAATCCCGTGCAGCACTTCTTCGCCGCCGCGCGAGTCCAGCACCGCAACCTCCTCCAGCGAGGCCAGCGATACCTTGTCGGCCGACGGGTAGGAGAATCGTACGTCACGGAACTCCACGGCGACCGGGCCGTCGGCCACGTCGACGGCGTCGTCGCGCTCGCGGATCAGCGGTTCCAGGTCGAGCACCTCGAAGACCCGCTCGAAGGACACCAGCGCGCTGGCGATCTCGACGTGCGCGTTGGCCAGCGCGGTCAGCGGCGCGTACAGCCGAGTCAACAGCAGCGCCAACGCCACGATCGCGCCCGCCTGCAGGTGCCCGCCGATCGCCAGCCAGCCGCCGAGCCCGTACACCAGCGCGAGCGCCAACGCCGACATCAGCGTCAGCGAGTTCATGAAAACCGACTGCAGCATCGAGGTTTTCACCCCGATGTCGCGCACCCGCCCGGCCCGCACGGCGAACTCGTGCGATTCGGTCGCCGGGCTGCCGAACAACTTCACCAACGTCGCACCGGGTGCGGAAAACCGTTCTGTCATCTGAGTATTCATCGTCGCGTTGTGGATGGTCGTTTCACGCGACAGGTCGGCCATCTTGGCGCCGATACGCCGGGCGGGCACGATGAACAACGGGGTGAGCAACAGCGACAGCACGGTGACCTGCCACGAGATGGTCAGCATCACCGCCAGCGTCAACGTCAGCGTCACCACGTTGGACACCACGCCGGACAGCGTGTCGGAGAACGCCCGCTGCGCACCGATCACGTCATTGCCCAACCGGCTGACCAAGGCGCCGGTACGAGTGCGGGTGAAGAACGCGACCGGCATCTTCTGCACGTGGTCGAACACCGCGGTGCGCAGATCGAAGATCAGCCCCTCCCCGATGTTCGACGACAGCCACCGCGTCATCAGTGTCACCGCCGCTTCGGCCACGGCGACCAGGGCGATCACGGCCGCGAGCAGCACCACGATGCGCGGGGCGCCACCGTCGACGATCGCGTCGATGACCTTGCCGGCCAGCAGCGGCGTCGCCACGGTGAGCAACGCGCTGACGACACTGACCGCGACGAACGCCCACAGTTTGCGGTGGTGCCGCGCCGCGAACCGCCAGATGCGGCTCAGCAGGGCCCGGTTTGCCAGCGAGCGCAGGTCGCCGCCGCGGGCACGCGTCTGCCGGTACAGCGTTTGCCGGGCGACCGTTTCGATACTCATGAATTCACCGTAGAACCTCAACAAAAGATGAGGTCAATTGTTCCGGTGTGCCGCGCCGCGGCTGTTGATCGCGCCGGGCCAAGTCCGCAGCTTCCCGCGGTTGGCCCCTGGTTTCAGGCAAGATTGTGCATATGGACAGTGCTGCTGCATCGCCCCGGGTGCTCGTAGTCGACGACGACCCCGACGTGCTGGCCTCGCTCGAGCGCGGCCTGCGGCTGTCCGGGTTCGACGTGGCCACCGCCGTCGACGGCGCCGAAGCGCTCCGCAGCGCGACCGAAACGCGGCCCGACGCGATCGTCCTGGATATCAACATGCCGGTGCTCGACGGCGTCAGCGTGGTCACCGCGCTGCGTGCGATGGACAACGACGTGCCGGTCTGCGTGCTCTCGGCGCGCAGTTCGGTCGACGACCGCGTCGCCGGTCTGGAGGCCGGCGCCGACGACTACCTGGTCAAACCGTTCGTGTTGCAGGAACTGGTCGCGCGGGTCAAGGCGCTGCTGCGCCGGCGCGGCTCGACCGCGACGTTCTCGTCGGAAACCATCCAGGTCGGCCCGCTGGAGGTCGACATCCCGGGCCGGCGCGCCCGCGTCAACGGCGTCGACGTCGACCTGACGAAACGTGAATTCGACCTGCTGGCCGTGCTGGCCGAGCACAAGACCGCGGTGCTGTCGCGCGCGCAGCTGCTCGAACTGGTCTGGGGCTACGACTTCGCCGCCGACACCAACGTCGTCGACGTGTTCATCGGTTACCTGCGCCGCAAACTGGAGGCCGGCGGCGCACCTCGGCTTCTGCATACCGTGCGCGGCGTGGGGTTTGTACTGCGGACGCAGTGAGATGAGCCTGCTGTCGCGGATTTTCCGCCGTACTCCCTCGCTGCGGCAGCGGGTGGCGTTCACCAGCGCGATCGCGGGCGCCATCGTCGTCGTCATCGCCGGGACGGTGGTGTGGGTCGGCATCACCGACGCCTGGAACGAGCGGCTGGACCGCCGCCTGGATGAGGCCGCCGGGTTCGTGATCCCCTTGCTTCCGCAGGGTCTGGACGAAATCCCCAAGTCACCGAACAACCGGGACGTCGTCATCACGGTGCGCCGCGGCAACCAGGTGGCGTCCAATTCCGACGTCGTGCTGCCGGAGCTGGAGTCCGGTTACGCCGACACCAACGTCGATGGGGAGCGCTACCGGGTAAGAACGGTCGACATCCCCTACTTCCCCGGCCCGATGTCGGTGGCCGTCGGCGCCACCTACGACGCGACCATCGCCGACATCAACAACCTGCACCGCCGGGTGATCATCATCTGCACGCTGGCGATCGGTGCGGCGACGCTCGGCGGGTGGGTGCTGGCCGCGTTCGCGGTGCGCCCGTTCAAACGGTTGGCGCAGCAGACCCAGGCCATCGACGCCGGGGACGCCGATCCCGACATCGACGTACGCGGCGCCACCGAGGCCGTCGAGATCGCCGACGCTATGAAGGGCATGCTGCAGCGCATCTGGAACGAGCAGGACCGGACCAAGGCCGCGCTGACGTCGGCGCGCGATTTCGCGTCGGTGTCCGCGCATGAACTGCGCACCCCGCTCACGGCGATGCGCACCAACCTCGAGGTGCTCGCCACGCTGGATCTGCCCGAGGAGCAACGCAAAGAGGTCGTCAACGACGTCATCCGCACGCAGTCGCGCATCGAGGCCACCCTCGCCGCGCTGGAGCGGCTGGCCCAGGGCGAGCTGTCCACCGCCGACGACCACGTCCCCGTCGACATCACCGAACTGCTCGACCGCGCCGCCCACGATGCGATGCGGGTGTTCCCCGACCTCGACGTGTCGTTGGTGCCCGCGCCGACGGTGATCATCATCGGTCTGCCCGCCGGGCTGCGGCTTGCGGTGGACAACGCGATCGCCAACGCCGTCAAACACGGCGGCGCGACAAGGGTTCAGCTGTCGGCGGTCAGCTCGCGCGCCGGGGTGGAGATCGCCATCGACGACGACGGCGTCGGCATTCCCGAAGAAGAGCGCAAAGTCGTGTTCGACCGGTTCTCCCGCGGGTCGACGGCGTCGCACTCCGGATCCGGGCTGGGCCTCGCGTTGGTCGCCCAGCAGGCCGAATTGCACGGTGGCACAGCGACGTTGATGGACAGCCCGCTCGGCGGAGCCCGGCTGCTGCTGCAGCTACCCGGCGTGCGCTAGTAGTTCAGCGGGTGGCCAGCAGGTCGATGACAAAAATCAGAGTCTTGCCGGACAGGCGATGCCCACCGCCGGCCGGACCGTAGGCCTGCTCGGGCGGGATCACCAGCTGGCGCCGGCCGCCGACCTTCATGCCGGGGATGCCATCCTGCCAACCCTGGATCAGCCCGCGCAGCGGAAACTCGATCGACTCGCCGCGGTTCCACGAGCTGTCGAACTCCTCGCCCGTGTCGTACTCGACGCCGACGTAGTGCACTTCGACGCTGGCGCCGGGCACCGCTTCGGCGCCGTCGCCGACGACCAGGTCGGTGATGGACAGCTGCGCGGGCGGAGGTCCGTCGGGAAACTCGATCTCGGGCTTTTGCCCTGAAGTTGCGCTCACCGGTTTCACGGTAGTCGGGCAGACTGGGTGAATGGCTACCGACCAAGACATTCTCGCTCAGGTCAACAAGCTGGTCGCCGAAGAGCAAGAGCTGCGCGCCAAGGTGCAACAGCACGAGATCGACGAGTCCGAGGAGCATCGCAGGCTGCGTGCGGTGGAGGTCGCGCTCGACCAGTGCTGGGATCTGCTGCGGCAGCGACGGGCGTTGCGCGACGCGGGCGGTGATCCCCGCGAGGCCCAGGTGCGCCCGCCCGACGAGGTCGAGGGCTACCTTGGCTGAGCCGTGACGCCAGACGGCGGAGCCGCTCCGGCGGCGACATACGACGCAGTCATCGTCGGAGGCGGGCACAACGGCCTGGTCGCGGCGGCTTATCTGGCGCGTGCCGGTCGACGGGTGCAGGTGCTCGAACGCCTCGACCACGTCGGCGGCGCGGCGGTGTCCGCCCACGCCTTCGACGGCGTCGATGCGCGCATGTCGCGCTACTCGTATCTGGTGAGTTTGCTGCCCCGCCGCATCATCGACGACCTCGACGCCCGGGTGCGGATGGCGCGTCGGCGCTATTCGTCCTACACCCCCGACCCGGCCACCGGCGGGCGCACGGGCCTGCTGATCGGGCCGACGTCGACGTTCGGCGCCGTCGGGGCGTTGTCCGACGAGGCGGGCTTCGCGGAGTTCTACCGCCGCTGCGGTGCCGTCACGTCACGGTTGTGGCCGACGCTGCTGCAGCCGCTGACAACGCGGCGCGAAGCGCGCCACCTTGTCGGCGACGACGCGGCCTGGCAGATGATGGTCGACGAACCGATCGGGCACGCGATCAGCGACGCGGTGTCGTCTGACCTGGTGCGCGGCGTGATCGCCACCGATGCGTTGATCGGCACGTTCGCGCGCATCGACGACCCGTCGTTGATTCAGAACGTCTGCTTTCTGTACCACCTGTTCGGTGATTGGGATGTGCCGATCGGCGGGATGGGCGCGGTCAGCGGTGCGCTGGCCGCTGCCGCCGCCAGCCATGGTGCCGAGATCATCTGTGGCGCAGAGGTTTACGGTATCGATCCGGGCGGGGAGGTGCGTTACCGGCGCGGCGGCGACGAGTATCGGGTGCATGGTCGCCATGTGCTGGCCAACGTGACGCCGGCCGTGTTGGCGCGGCTGCTGGGCGATCCCGAGCCGGAGGTGACCCCCGGCTCCCAGGTGAAGGTCAACCTGATGTTGCGCCGACTCCCCCGCCTGCGCGACGACAGCGTCACACCCGAGCAGGCGTTCGGCGGCACATTTCACATCAACGAGACATACAGCCAGCTGGACCGCGCCTATGCGCAGGCAGACCACGGCGTGGTGCCGGATCCGTTGCCGTGTGAGATCTACTGTCACTCGCTGACCGATCCGACGATTCTGTCCGATGAGTTGCGTTATTCGGGTGCACACACTTTGACGGTTTTCGGGCTGCATACACCACATCAGCTGGTGACCTCGGGTGAGACCGATCGGATGCGGGATGCGTTGACATCGGCGGCGCTGAAGTCGTTGAATTCGGTTCTGGCCGAGCCTATTCAAGATGTGTTGATGGAGGAGTCGGCAGGCCGGTTGTGCATCGAAACCAAGACCACCGTCGATCTGGAGCGTTCGCTGGGCATGACGGCGGGCCACATCTTTCACGGCGCGCTGTCGTGGCCGTTCGCCGAGGACGACGAACCGCTGGACACCCCAGCGCGACGGTGGGGCGTGGCGACGGCGCACGAGCGAATTCTGTTGTGCGGATCGGGCTCTCGTCGCGGCGGCGCCGTGTCGGGAATCGGTGGCCACAACGCGGCGATGGCGGTGCTGGAGGCGATTTCGGCGCGCTAACGGACGCTCAGGGTGCATGAGCGCGCCGAAATCACCCCACCAGCGGAGCGAGGTTCTCGGCTGAGCGCAACGCGCGCCCCGACGTCGAGTAGATGCCGAGCGCCACGATCACCACACCGAGCGCCGCGCAGATCAGCCACAGCGGTCGGGCGGCGACGGCGAAGTCCGCGTCCGTCGGCGCCAGCGCCGCGCCGGCCACCGAACCGCACAGCGCCACACCGATACTCACCCCCACCTGCCGGCTCGTCGTCGCGATCGCCGATGCCGCGCCCGCCCGGTCGATCGGCATGCCGCTGACCGCCGCGTTGGTGATCGGCGCGTTCACCATCGAGAACCCGATGCCGAACACGGTGAAGACGATGAGCAGCTGCCAGACCGGTGTCGTCGCGCTGAGCCCGGCCAGCATCAGCGTCGCCACGGTGATCAACCCGCCCGAGATCAGCAGCGACGGCCGGCTTCCGAACCGACCCACCCACCGGCCCGACAGCGGTGAAAACGCCAGGGCGCCAACGGCGATCGGCAGATAGGTCAACCCGGTGTCCATGGCGGAGAAGCCACGTTCGTCTTGCAGGTAGATCGACATCATGAACAGGAACGCGCCCCAGGCGGCGAATGAGCAGACCGCGATCACAGTGGCAGACGCGAGCGGGATACTGCGGAAGA
This sequence comes from Mycolicibacterium sp. XJ879, assembly GCF_053483935.1. NCBI lineage: Bacteria > Bacillati > Actinomycetota > Actinomycetes > Mycobacteriales > Mycobacteriaceae > Mycobacterium > Mycolicibacterium sp. XJ879. Next base: position 121,525 of record NZ_JBEFTH010000006.1, on the reverse strand, counting down.
AGCGCAGGTCGATGAACGGGTCGCGGTGGCGCGACTCGTGGACGAGGAAGAGCACGAGCGCCGATGCCGCGAGCACCAGGATCGCAATCGTGCGCGGATCGGTCCACCCCATGACCGGCCCTTCGATGAGCACGTACACGATGCCGAACAAGAAGGCCATGCCCAACCCCTGGCCGACCGGGTCGAACGCGCGCCGCGTCGGCGACTTCGATTCCGGCACAAACAAAGCCGTCAACGCGATGGCGAGCGCACAGATCGGCAGGTTGATCCAGAACACCGAACGCCAGCTGACGTACTCGATCAGCGCACCACCGACGATCGGGCCCAGCGCCATCGAGATGCCGACGACGCCGCCCCAGATGCCGATCGCACGGGCCCGTTCGACGCGGCCGATGAAGACCTGCGTGATGATCGACATCGCTACCGGGTTCAACATCGAACCGCCGATGGCCTGCAGCAGGCGTGCGGCGATCAGCGTCTCCATGTTCGGGGCGATGCTGCACAGCAGCGATGCCGACGCGAAGATGGTCAGGCCCAGCTGAAAGATGCGTCGGCGGCCGAACCGGTCGGCTGCGGCGCCGGCGAGCAGCAGCAGCGACGCCAGCACCAGCGTGTAGATGTCGATGACCCACTGCAGCTGGGACGCGGAGGCGTTGAGGTCGGCGCGGATGCTAGGGATGGCGACGTTGACGATCGTCGCGTCCATCGACACGATCAGCAGGCTCAGGCAGCAGGTCACCAGGATGATGGCCTTGCGCCGAGAGCTCATCTCAGGCGAGCGCACAGCTAGGTACGCCTCTCTCGGCGATTTGCGTACCGGAGTGCGGGCTCGCCGAACAGAAGGCGGGGGCTAGCGCTTGTCGAGGCCGACGTAGTCGCGTTCGGTGTAGCCGGTGTAGATCTGGCGTGGACGGCCGATCTTGCCGCTGCCCTCGTCGTGCATCTCCCGCCAGTGCGCGATCCACCCGGGCAACCGGCCCAGCGCGAACAGCACCGTGAACATCCGCGTCGGGAAGCCCATCGCGCGGTAGATCACCCCGGTGTAGAAGTCGACGTTCGGGTAGAGCTTGCGCTCGACGAAGAAGTCGTCGGTGAGCGCGACCTCCTCCAGCGACTTGGCGATGTGCAGCAGTTCGTCGTCGCCGCCGATCTTGCCCAGGATCTTGTCGGCCTGCTCCTTGACGATGCGCGCCCGCGGGTCGTAGTTCTTGTACACCCGGTGCCCGAAGCCCATCAGCTTCACGCCGTCTTCGCGGTCCTTGACCTTCTTGACGAAGTCGTGCACGTCGCCGTCGGCCTGACGGATCTTCTCCAGCATCTCCAGCACGGCCTGGTTCGCGCCGCCGTGCAGCGGGCCCCACAGCGCGTTGATGCCGCCGGAGATCGAGGTGAACAGGTTGGCCTGCGAGGAGCCCACCAACCGCACCGTCGACGTCGAACAGTTCTGCTCATGGTCGGCGTGCAGGATGAACAGCATGTCCAGCGCCCGCACCAGCTCCGGATCGACCTCGTAGGGCTCGGCGGGCAACCCGAACGTCATCCGCAGGAAGTTCTCGACCAGGCTCATCGAGTTGTCCGGGTACAGGAACGGCTGCCCGACCGACTTCTTGTACGCATAGGCCGCAATCGTCGGCAGCTTGGCCAGCAGCCGGATCGTCGACAGCTGGACCTGCTCGTCGTCGAACGGGTCCAGCGAATCCTGGTAGTACGCGCTCAGCGCGTTGACCGCGCTGGAGACCACCGGCATCGGGTGCGCGTTGCGCGGGAAACCGTCGAAGAACCGCTTGAGGTCCTCGTGCAGCAGGGTGTGCCGCTGGATCTGGCCGGTGAACTTGTCGAGCTGCTCGGGGGTGGGCAGCTCGCCGTAGATCAACAGGTAGCTGACCTCGATGAAGTTCGATTTCTCCGCGAGCTGATCGATCGGGTATCCGCGGTACCGCAGGATCCCGGCTTCACCGTCGATGTAGGTGATGGCGCTCTTGGTGGACGCGGTGTTGACGAAGCCCTCGTCGAACGTGGTGTAGCCCGTTTTTGCCAGCAGCGAACCCAGCGCGATGCCATCGGCCCCTTCGGTCGCGGAAACGATGTCGAGGTCAATCTCGCCGCCGGGGTAGGAGAGGGCGGCTTGCTTGCCTCCACTACTTGGGTTATCGGCCACGGGGATCCCTTCTTCGCTGCGGGGGATGAACGACAGACAGTATGTCCTACCCAAAAGTAGTCCCATCCAAGCCGTCATGCCCGGGCGGGGGCGACATTAGTTCAGACCAGTTGCACAACCTCAGACATCAACCCGGTGAACTCGGCGTAGGTGTCTTGGAGGCGGGTGACGATGTCGTCGACGCCGACCTGCTCCCAGTCCAGCCCGTGGTCGGTGAGGTCGGCAAGCGCGGTCATGGTGATCACCCCCCACACCGAGGACACCAGCTGCAACGCCCGGTCGCCGGTGCCGACGCCCATGCGTTTGGCCAGTTCCACGGTGAGGGAATTGGAGCGGTACTCGGTGGCGGCCTGACGCAGGGTGGGCGACGTCATGATGATCCGCACGCTGAGGACCAGGCGGTGCGCGGACAAAGCCCCCGGCCCGGTGCTCTTGACGCTTCGGTACATCCCCACGTATGCCCGGCGCACCGCCTCGAGGTGGCTGATGTCTGCGGGCTGGGCGGCCAGTTCGACGGCGACGACTTCGATCGCCTCGTCGATCAACGCGAACGCGATGGCGTCCTTGGTCGCGAAGTACCGGCTGAAGGTCCGCGGTGAGACGTCGGCGAGCGCGGCGATCTGGTCCACGGTCGTGCGCTCGAAGCCCTGCCGTTGGAACAACTCGACGGCGGCGTCCAACAGCATCGCGCGGGTCCGTTGTTTCTTGCGCTCACGCAGACCGAGCTCCGGACCCCCCTTTCCACCAGCCACAAAGGGCATGCTAACCGGCAAACATATGAACACCCTTAGAAAGTTGTCCACATCCGACAGTTGGCGCTCGCCTTCGTTTGGCAGCCTCGGCCATCTGAGTGCATGTCACGGTTGCAGCCGCTCGACGCGCCCGTCGGCACCCAGGGTCACGCGAATCCTGTTATGCAGCCGGTCTTCCCGCCCCTGCCAGAACTCGACGACCTCGGGTGCGATCAGATACCCGCCCCAGTGCGGCGGAACCGGGATGGTGACCTCGTCCGCGAACCTCTCGATGACCTCCGCCATCTGATCCAGCAACGCCGCGCGCGACGTGATCGGCTGGGACTGCTGGGATGCCCACGCGCCCAACTGCGAACCGCGCGGCCGCATGGCCCAGTAGTCGGCCGTCTGTTCGGCGGACACCTTGCTCACCGGGCCGCGGATGTGTACCTGGCGGCCCAGCAGGTACCACGGGAAGGTTGCCGATGCGTACGGGGTGGCCGCCAGGTGAGCCCCTTTGGCGGAGTCGTAGTTGGTGAAGAACGTGATGCCGGCCTCGTCGATGCTCTTGCACAGCACGGACCGGGTGACGGGTGCGCCCCGGTCGTCGACGGTGCCGACCACCATGGCGTTCGGTTCCACCACACCCGCGCGTTCGGCGTCGGCTAACCAATTGCGCAGCAGCGCAACCCACCCCGTCGTCGGGTCGGGGCCGAGCCAGTCGACGTCCAGATCCGGGCTGCCGTCCTTTTCCACCGAGCCGTATTCCACCCGCATCCTCGCCAAGTGCTCGTCGTGCTGCTGTACCACGCGATCACGCTACGCTTCGCACACCGGCCGAGGTGCCGCGAACCGGTAGACGGCGGGACCAGCGCGGGTGCGAGAATCGGCCCATGGCTAGCCCGTCCCCTCTGGTCCCCGAGGACTTCGTACCCGGACTCGAAGGCGTCGTGGCCTTCACCACCGAGATCGCCGAACCCGACAAGGACGGCGGTGCGCTGCGGTATCGGGGGGTCGACATCGAGGATCTGGTCGGCCAGCGGGTGACGTTCGGCGACGTGTGGGGTCTGCTGGTCGACGGCAGGTTCGGTGCCGGCCTGCCGCCCGCGGAGCCGTTTCCGCTGCCGATCCACAGCGGCGACGTGCGCGTCGACGTGCAGGCCGGCCTGGCCATGCTGGCCCCGATCTGGGGCTACGCCCCGATTCTGGACATCGACGACACGACCGCGCGCGACCAACTGGCCCGTGCGTCGGTGATGGCGCTGTCCTACGTCGCGCAGTCGGCCCGCGGCATTTACCAGCCCGCCGTGCCGCAGCGCCGGATCGACGAATGTGCCACCGTGACAGAGCGATTCATGACGCGTTGGCAGGGCGAACCCGACCCCAGACACGTCGAGGCCATCGACGCCTACTGGGTGTCGGCGGCCGAACACGGGATGAACGCATCGACGTTCACCGCTCGGGTGATCGCGTCGACCGGCGCCGACGTGGCGGCGGCGCTGTCCGGGGCGATCGGGGCGATGAGCGGCCCGCTGCACGGCGGCGCGCCGGCCCGGGTGATTCCCATGATCGAGGAAGCCGAGCAGACCGGTGACGCCGCGGCGGTGGTCAAGGGCATCCTGGACCGCAACGAGAAACTGATGGGCTTCGGCCACCGCGTGTACCGCGCCGAGGACCCCCGCGCGCGGGTGCTGCGGGCCACGGCCAAACGGCTGGGCGCGCCCCGCTACGAGGTCGCCGCCGCGGTGGAGCAGGCCGCGCTGGCTGAACTGCGGGATCGCCGACCGGACCGGGCCATCGAAACCAACGTCGAGTTCTGGGCGGCGGTGATGCTGGACTTCGCGCAGGTGCCGACGCGGATGATGCCCGCGATGTTCACCTGCGGACGTACCGCGGGCTGGTGTGCCCACATTCTCGAGCAGAAGCGCCTCGGCAAGTTGGTGCGCCCGTCGGCGATCTACGTCGGGCCAGAACCGCGCCCGTTGCAGTCGGTCGACGGCTGGGACCAAATCGCCAAATCGTGACCAGAGCTGTCTTCGCCTCTGCGGCAAGGTGTTTCGTCGACCTTGTGCGCGACATCCCGACGGGGGCGTGGGACATGCCGGGCCTGGGTGACTGGGACGTCCGCTCGCTGGTCGGTCACACGTCGCGGTCGCTGACCACCGTCAGCAGCTACCTGAAGACCGCCGCGGAACGCGAAGACATCACCACCCCGCAGGAGTACTACGTGCGCGTCACCCCGTCGGCGCTGGGCATCGACCCGGCGGCGGTCGCCGAACGGGGACGGCAGGCGGGCCGCGCACTCGGCGAGGATCCGGCAAGCGCGGTCGAGGCGTTGAGGTCGCAGGCGCTGCGCGACCTGGAAACCGTCGACGACCCGCTGATCGAGGTGATCGGCGGACTCGGCATCCGATTGCACACCTATCTGCCGACGCGCACCTTCGAGCTGGCTGTGCACGGCATGGACATCGCACGCGCCGTCGGCCTTTCCTTCTCGTTGCCGACCGACGTGTTGGCCGAGGCGGTGGAGCTGGCGACCAGGGTGGCGGTCACGACCGGAGCGGGCGAGACGGTGCTGTCGGCGCTGACGGGGCGCGCGGGCCTGCCGCCGTCGTTCTCGGTGGTATGACGCGCCGACACTTGCGGTACGCCGAAATGCAGCAAAAACTCCCGCCGCGGATTCTATGGTGGTCGAGTGCGCCACATTGACCGACGCAACATGATGTTGATGACCGGGTTCGGCCTCTTGGCGGCCGCGGTCCCGCTGCCCAAAGTCCACGCGCAGCCCGCCCCAGCGGGCCAGGCGCAAACGTTCTTGTTCGCCGATGAGTTTGACGGGCCCGCGGGCTCGGCGCCCGATCCGTCGAAGTGGTCGGTCGCCAAGGCCCGCGAGACGATTAAGAACCCGGTGTTCTGGGACCGCCCGGAGAACATGGGCCAGTACCGCGACAGCCGCGAGCACGTGTTCCTCGACGGCAACTCCAACCTGGTCATCCGCGCGACGCGCAACCCCGACGGCAAGTACGTCAGCGGCAAGATCCAGGGCAATTGGTGGGGTCCGATCAACACCACCTGGGAAGCCCGCATCAAGTTCAACTGCCTGACCAACGGGTGTTGGCCGGCGTGGTGGGTGATGAACGACCATCCCGAGGTCGGCGGTGAGGTGGATTTGGTCGAGTGGTACGGCAACCAGGACTGGCCGTCGGGCTCCACGGTGCACGCGCTGCTGGACGGCACGTCGTTTGCGACCCAGCCCTATCCGGTGGACAGCGCCTGGCACACCTGGCGCATGACCTGGACCGATGCCGGGATGTACTTCTGGCAGGACTACGTGCCCGGCAAAGAGCCCTACTTCGAGGTGCCCGCGTACTCGATCGAGCACTGGCCGTTCAACCATCCCGGCTACTCGATGTTCCCGGTGCTCAACCTTGCGGTCGCCGGGTCGGGCGGCGGTGATCCCGCCGGCGGTGATTACCCGGCCGAGATGCTCGTCGACTGGGTGCGTGTCTTCTCCGGCTGACCGAGGCTCCATTTTTGTCGGTGCCCGCTGATTTCATGGGCGTCGTACCGATGAATTGCGGGCACTGGCCCGGTCGGTACGGATAACCCCGTGCGGGGCCGCCAGATAACGAGAGGACGCCCATGGCCATTGAAGTTCAGCCCGCCGTATCCCCGATGCTCACGGTCAGCGACGGCGCGGCAGCCATCGACTTTTACGTCAAAGCGTTCGATGCCGAGGAACTGGGCCGAGTGCCCGCGCCCGACGGTAAGCGGCTGTTTCACGCCGCGCTGCGCATCAACGGGACGCTGGTGATGCTCAACGACGACTTCCCCGACATGAACGACGGCAAGTCGGTGACGCCGGAAGCGTTGGGCGGTTCGCCGGTCACCATCCACCTCACCGTCACGGATGTGGACGCCAAGTTCCAGCAGGCCGTCGACGCCGGCGCCACCGTCGTCATGCCGCTCGAGGACATGTTCTGGGGCGACCGGTACGGCGAGGTGCGCGACCCGTTCGGGCACATGTGGTCGTTGGGTCAGCCGGTGCGCGAGGTCAGCCAGGAGGAGATCGACCAAGCGGTCAAGCAGATGCAGTAGGCGAGGTCAGGCGCCGCCGGGAACGTAGTTCTGCAGCACGTCGATGGGCAGCGCGTTGGCGCCGGTGATGGCGCTGATGGCCGCGATGCTGTCCGGCTTCGGGGTGCGTTCGAGCTCGGGGGTTGTGGGGTCCGATCCGTAGAGGCCGAAGTGCAGGTCGTAGCCGTGCGCCCATTCGAGGTTGTCGACAAACGACCAGTAGATGTAGCCGCGGATGTCCACGCCGTGAGCGACGAGGTCCTGCACGACCGCGATGTGGTTGGTCAGGTACGACGGTCGTTTCGAGTCGCCGGCGTCGGCGATGCCGTTCTCGGTGATCCAGATCGGCTTGCCGTAGGAGGCCGCGACTTCGAGCACCTCGCGGAAGCCGCCCGGGTCGGTGGGCTGGTTGAAGTCGCTGCACGTGGGCGAGCTGGCCGAGCAGCGCACGGGCAGGCCCTGCAGGAACGGGATGCCGGGCACCGGGGCCAGCCCGAAACCCTGCATCGGCTGCGAGCCGTAGTACTGCACGCCCAAAAAGTCGACCTTGTCCATGAAGTCGGGGTGGATCTCGTCGAGCGTTTTGATGCCGTCGAAGTTGGCGTCCACCCAGCCGTCGATCACGGCGTTGGGGAACCAGTGGTTGTAGTACTTGTTCCAGGCTTCGGCGGCCTGCACGTCGAGCGGGTTGTTCGGGTTGGCCGGTCGCGCGGGGATCATGTTGTTGCTGAAGCCGACGGACGCGGCGGGCTGACCGTCGGTCGCCGCCGTGGTGTCCCAGGTGTGGATCGCGTCGTAGGCGGCGACGTGGCCCTTGGCCTGGTTGACCAGGAAGGTGGCGGCCAGGTCGGGGCGCACGATCCCCGGCGGCCAGTGCGGGATCGGGCTGCCGGGGATCGGCGGTGACAGGTATTGGGTCAGGATCGGTGGGAACGGCTCGTTGAGCGTCACCCAGTGGTCGACCTGATCGCCGTACTTCCAGGCCAGATACGCCGCGTACTTCTCGTATTCGACGGGCGTGGACGACGACAACCAGCCCGCCGAGTGGGCGGGCAGCCCGAACTGGACCAGCAGCCGCGTCTTGGCCGGGTCGTGCACCCACACCGGCAGGGTGAAGTGCGTGACGGTGACCATCGGCTCCAGGCCGTGCGCACGCAGCGAGGCCAACACGTCACGGTAGTGCTCGACCTCCTGCTGGTTGGCCAGCGCATCGAGCGCCTGCAGGTCGGCCAGGCTGACACCGCCACCTTCATCCGAGATGTCCACCGACGCCGTCGATTCCGGGAAGATGCGGCTCCACTCGATGCCCATCCGGAAGGTGTTCATGCCCAAGTCGTCGCGAGCCAGCGCCGCGTCGGCGTCGTAGTTGAGGTAGGCGCCCGGCCCGTCCTCAGGCACCCCTCTGGTCAACCCGAGCAGCTGGTTGAACGGGTCGTGGGTCCAGCGGTACCAGTCGGAGTTGGTGTCCATGGGCACCCCGGGACCGCCTTCGGCCTGAAAGCCCGAATGCGCGACGCCCCAACCAAATCCGTCGGGGAATGACAGGTCGACGCCGTCGACCGGGGTGACGTTGACGGTGATGGTGCGGGTGGCCCGGTGACCTCCGCCGGGATAGACCAGGTTGCCGACGATCGGCACGAACTGCAACAGCCCCCGGGGTCCGTGAATGTGCAGTCCGGCGGCCGAGTCGTCGGCCACCACGGTGAACGAGTCCCACCCGCCGACCGCCGCCATGGCGTTCATCGGCCGGTAGGTGAAGTTGCCGTCGGCGTCGAGCTCGACCACACCGCCGTTGAGCGGACGACCGACGACGGTGTAGGTCAGCGGATCTCCGTCGCGGTCGGTGATGCCTACGTTGCCGGTGATGATCACCTCGCCGTCGACGAGGCTCTGCGTGTAGGGCAACAGCTCGGCCGACACCCTGGGTGTGGAGTTGAACAGCTCGCGTCGCACCCACGCCAGCAGCGTCCACACGGTCGGCGGGCCGCTCGGCGGCGCAGGCAGGCCCGCGGCGAACGGCGCCAGGACCGCGTTGACGACGCTGAACACGATGCCCGTCACGTAGGTGATGGCGGTGCTCGGGTCGAACGCGGTGGGCCACGGTCGCAGCGACGGGAACGCCGGCGCGTTCCACGTGGTGACCGTCGCAGCGGTCGGTGAGGAGGTTTGTGCGGCAAGCGAAGTGATGGCCACCTCGGCGGTGTCGGGTGGCGACGCGTCGATGGTTTCGTCGTCGTCCGCGTCGTTGTCGACGTCATCGTCGAATCGGGTGGCGTTGATCGTGGCGGTGGGCGAGGCGGCGACGGGCTCTTCGGCGGCGGACCCGTCAGTACTATCGGGTTGCTCGGCCTCGGCTTCAAGTTCAACTTCGACTTCCGGTTCGGGCTCCGGCTCAGCTTCGGGCTGCGACTCGGGCTCGGCGTCGAGCTCGAGTTCAGCTTCCGGCTCGGGCTCGACTTCCAACTCGGCTTCGGCTTCGGCTTCGGCTTCCGGCTCAGGCTCGGCTTCCGGGTCAAGCTCGGAGTCTGATTCGGCGTCGACGCTGCTCTCATCAGCCTGCGGCGACTCCGCGGTGCGGAGACTCGAGGATTCCGACGACGGTGCGCTCGGCGACTCGCCACCGGACCCGTCTGCCCACGCCATTCCCGAGCCATAGCCGGTGGCCACCGCGATTCCGACTCCCAAGGCGACAGCAAGACTTCCGACCCGACCGACGTATGCCGCAGCGTTCATGCTGTTGCTATACCGTCGAAGGCGCGGTTTATCAGGCGATTCGGCGGATTCGTCGGCGGCTAAGTTCGCAAACTGCGTTTCTGCAGAGGAAGTTCGAGTAGCGGCCAGCTAAACCGCAGTCTCGCGGGTACGGAGGGTCAGCGGCGCAAACCGGCGAGCACGCGTTCGTGCAACGGCGGCTTGGGCGCCTCCGCCGCGGCGGCAAGCATGTCGGCGACCGCGGTGAACTTGTTGCGCGGACGATCACCGCCACCGCGGGCGACTTCCGCGGCGTCGATCGTGCGCCATCCAGCCGCATCGACTACGTCCGGACACCTGCGTCGCACCAGCTTGTCCAGCGCGCCCGGCTTGTCCGCCGGATCGACCAGCAGGCCGTCGTTGTAGTCGGCGACCAGGTTGTGCACGGTCTGCGCGGCGCAGGACTTGTTGGTGCCGATGAACCCCGTCGGCCCGCGTTTGATCCACCCGGCCACGTAGCTGCCGCGCACCGGCGCAGCCGTGTGGTCGAGGACCCGGCCGCCGTCGTTCGGCACCAAGGCCTTGGTCTCGTCGAATGGCAGGTCGCGAACGGGCTTGCCGCGGTAGCCGATTGAGGTCAGCACCAACCCTGCGTCGAGCCGGCGAACATCGTCGTCGCTACCGGTCACGGTGAACTCCACACCGTCGGCGCGCCGCGTACCGCACACCTGCTTGGGTGTCAGGTGATAAGCCAACCGGATCCGGGGCCGGGTCGCCGGGGCTGCGGCGTCACCAAGCCGGCTGAGAATCCGCAATTTGTTGCGCGACAACGGGTCTGTGGCGGCAGCCAGATCCCGGGCCACACGTTCGTGATCGGCGGCGTCGAGCACCACATCGCAAGCGGCCGACAGCCCGATCAACTCCGGCAACGTGAACGCCGAATCCGCGGGACCGCGCCGGGCGGCGATCACCACCTCGCGGACCTTCGAGGCGCGCAGCGCGTCCAGCGCATGGTCGGCGATGTCGGTACGCGCCAGCACATCGGGATCGGTGGTGAGGATGCGGGCGACATCCAGCGCGACGTTGCCGTTGCCGATAAGGACCACGCGCTCGTGCCCGAGATCGACTGGCAGCGAGGTGAATTCAGGATGACCGTTGTACCAGGCGACGAATTCGGTGGCGGTGCCGGTGCCCGGCATCGCCATGCCGTCGATGTCGAGGCGACGGTCGTTGGGCGCGCCGACGGCGTAGAGCACGGCGTGGTGGTGGGCCAGCAGATCGGCGTGCGTGAGGTCGGTTCCCACCTCGACGTTGAGATAGAACGCGAACCCAGGCTGGTCGGCGATCTTGTCGAAGAGCCGCGTCACCTGCTTGGTGCTCTGGTGGTCGGGTGCGACACCTGCGCGCACCAGTCCGTAAGGGGCGGGCAACCGCTCGAAGACGTTGACCCGCACACCGCGCTGGGTGAGTAGTTCGTCGGCGGCGTACATCGCCGCGGGACCGGAGCCGACGATCGCGACGGTCAGCGGCCCACCGGGGCGCGGATCGATTTTCGGCGCATCGGGCACCGGCGCCAGCTTCGACGTCGGCGGCAGCTTACCTTCGCGCTCAGGGTAAAAGGCAGCGTTGAGTTCGACGAACGGCTGCTGCTCGGGCGTCAGCTGGGTATCGGGCGCGATCGCCCCCACCGGGCAGGCCGATACACACGCACCGCAGTCAACACACGCCGCGGGGTCGATGTAGAGCATCTCGGCGGTGGTGAAGCCGGGTTCGTCCGGCGTCGGGTGGATGCAGTTCACCGGGCAGGCGAAGACACAAGACCCGTCGCCGCAACACGACTGGGTGATCACATGGGGCACGAAGCCTCACGCCTCCTTGGGGTTACGCGGCGGCAGCGACGACGTGCTGGCGGGCCGGTTCGCTGCGGTAGCGGCTGGGCGGACCGTCGATCTTGCAGATCCGCCACACCAGCTTCGCGATCGGGTTCATCAAACCGGTGTTATGGCACAGCATCCGGACATCACCGAACATGTCGCGCAGCATCTGCCGCGACTCCGGCGAGCGGAAGAACACTTCCTTGCGCACCGAACGCGGGATGTCGAATTCCTTCCAGAACGCACGCGGCGGAACGATGATCGCCGAGCACAGGATCCGCATGACCAACGGCACATAGATCGACAACCCGAACCGCTTGCGGCGCGGCAGGTGCGGCAGCCGCTTGCGCAGGTACTCGTGCGCGAACGAGATGTGGCGAGCCTCCTCGGCGACGTGGATGGCCATCACCCGTTCCATGATGGGGTGCAGCTCGCGCCCTTCGCGCAGCACGTTTTTCTGCGTGTGGTCGATGGGCTCCTCGCCGGCAAGGATGCCGAACCAGAACGGGATCGGCAGCGGCCCGGCCACCAACGGGATCACCGGCTGGACCCACTTGAGCAGCCGCGGCATACCCGGCACGTCGGCGCCGGTGCGGTTCACCATCTCCTGAAACATCATGGTGTGGTTGCACTCTTCGACCGCCTCGTGCAGGCAGTAGCGGTATTCCGGCGAGCCGTTGGGCGTCCAGAACGCGTACTCCATCAGGCCGCGGATCAGGATCGACTCGAAGTGCAGGCCGACCTTGGCGACGTTGGCCTGCCGCCACATCCCGATCTCGATCTGCCGCTCGACTGGTTGCGCCTGATACCAGGGGTGCCGGCCGAACGGGTCGGTGCCCGGCAGAATCCAGCGCGGGTCGTTGTCGACGACTTCGAACTCCGGAGAGTCCCAGTCGATGTCGGTGTACGGGTTGAAATTGCGCCGTACCGAGCCCTCCGAGAGGGTGTTCAGCATTTCGGCGTAAGCCTTGTCTTCGGGGCTGTCGCCGATCTCCATGTTGCGACGCCAACGCCTGACCATGCGTGTCCGGGCCATTCGAAGCCTCCCATGAGGTTTACATCTACCGGGCAGATGTACACAGTACCGGAGGTATCGCATATTTGGTAGACCCGCTGGCCAGGATGTGGTCCAGCCACGCCAGCCCACGACTATGTGACGGGCGTCACAGAACGGAACCTACCGCTTCCCGAAGTCCCCTGCCGCCGACATCTTCATGCCGTTGCTCACCGTCGAGAAGCCGGCTTCGGTGAATCCGCAGTCGGTGATGATCGCGCGGTGGCCCGGGCTGTTCATCCACCACTTCACCGCGGCATCGGGGTTGCGGGCGGTGCCGGTGCCCCAGAAGACGACCTCGCCCACGGTGGCGTTGGGCCCATAGCCGGCGTCGCGCACCCGCTGCACGACCGACGATCCGTCCGTACCGACATGGCCCTGCGCGCCGTTGACCAGCACGTCGTGGGCGTGCCGCGCGGCGGCGGCCGCAAGCTGCGGGTTGGGCGCGACCGGGCCGCAGCCGTTGGCCGCACGGGTCGCGTTGATCAGGTTCAGCACTGCGCCGCCCTCGTCACCGCCGTTAGCCTGGGCCGGCGCGACAGCGAGCATCGACACGAAGAGCATCACGGCCGCCGTACAGGCCGGCGGGTAGGTCGAAACTTTCCCTCTAAACACGTGCCCCCCAGAACGGGCTCGATTTTTCGGTCCCCCGACCTGAGGCCAAGTATGACCGATCGGGCACCGATGGATAACGTTTCGGCCACATTTTCAGATTTTCCGGCGTTTCTGCCGGCCGACATCCCGGCCGTAGCTGCCCAACGGCGGTCATTACTCTTGGGTCCATGGCCGAACTGACGATTCCCGACGACCTCAAGCCCGGCGACGGACGGTTCGGCTGCGGGCCCTCCAAAGTTCGGCCCGCGCAACTGCGGGCGCTGGCCGACGCGGGCGATCTGTTCGGCACGTCGCACCGGCAGGCGCCGGTGAAGAACCTGGTCGGTCGCGTCCGCGACGGGTTGCGGACACTGTTCTCGCTGCCCGACGGCTACCAGGTGATCCTCGGCAACGGCGGCACCACCGCGTTCTGGGATGCCGCCGCGTTCGGCCTGATCGACAAGCGCTCGCTGCACCTGACCTACGGCGAGTTCAGCAGCAAGTTCGCCTCCGCGGTGGCCAAGAACCCGTTCGTCGGCGACCCCGTCGTCATCAAGGCCGACCCGGGCAGCGCCCCCGAACCCCAGGCCGACCCGTCCGTCGACCTGATCGGCTGGGCGCACAACGAAACCTCAACGGGCGTCGCGGTTCCCGTGCAGCGACCGGACGGTTCCGGGGACGCGTTGATCGCAATCGACGCCACCTCGGCGGCGGGCGGGCTGCCGGTGGATATCCGTGACGCCGACGCCTACTACTTCGCACCGCAGAAGAACTTCGCCAGCGACGGCGGCCTGTGGGTCGCGATCTTCTCGCCGGCCGCGCTGGCCCGCGTCGAGGCCATCGCCGCCTCGGGCCGCTGGGTGCCCGAGTTCTTGTCCCTACCGATAGCGATCGACAACAGCCTCAAGAACCAGACCTACAACACCCCGGCGATCGCCACCCTGGTCATGTTCGCCGAGCAGCTCGACTGGATGCTGGGCAACGGCGGACTGGACTGGGCGGTCAAACGCACCGCGGACTCGTCGCAGCGGCTGTACGGCTGGGCGGAGGCGTCGCAGTTCGCCACACCGTTCGTCACCGATCCGCAGCTGCGCTCGCAAGTGGTGGGCACCGTGGATCTCACCGACGACGTCGATGCGGCGGCCGTGGCCAAGACGCTTCGCGCCAACGGAATCGTCGACACCGAGCCGTACCGCAAACTCGGGCGCAACCAGCTGCGGATCGGGATGTTCCCGGCGATCGAACCCGACGACGTCAGCGCGCTGACCGCATGCGTCGACTGGGTGGTGGAACGGCTCTGAGGTCACCGCGTGTCTGCGCGGTAACGGGGAGATAACGCAGTAGGGTCCGGTTGATCGGGCTTGGCGCTAGCCCTGAGGAGGTCGGCATGCGAGAACTCAAGGTCGTTGGTCTTGACGTCGACGGCAAACACATCGTCTGCGAGGCCGACGGCTCTTCGGAGAAGTTCATTCTGCGCTCAGATGAGCGGTTGCGGGCGGCTGTGCGTGGCGACAGAAGCGGCTCGAGTCAAACACGAAGCGATGTCGAGGTCTCAAACGTGCTGCGTCCCAAAGAAATTCAAGCCCGGATCCGCGCGGGTGCGTCCGTCGAACAGGTTGCGTCCGCTGCAGGCGTCGACGTGGAACGCGTCGAACGCTTCGCCCACCCGGTGTTGCTGGAACGCTCACGCGCCGCAGAACTGGCGACCGCGGCGCATCCGGTGCTCGCCGACGGCCCGGCGGTGCTGACCCTGCTGGAGACGGTGACCACGGCCCTGATCGCGCGCGGCTTGAACCCCGACGCGACCACCTGGGACGCCTGGCGCAACGAGGACGGCCGCTGGACCGTGCAGCTGGCGTGGAAGGCTGGCAAGTCCGATCTGCAGGCGCACTTCCGGTTCACCCCCGGTGCCCACGGCGGCACGGTGACCGCGTTCGACGACGCGGCCTGCGAGCTGATCGACCCGAACTTCGCGCGGCCACTGCGGCCCGTCGCCCCGGTCGCCGATCTCGACGACGACGAACGGCCGA
The DNA here is from genome assembly GCF_053483935.1 of Mycolicibacterium sp. XJ879. NCBI lineage: Bacteria > Bacillati > Actinomycetota > Actinomycetes > Mycobacteriales > Mycobacteriaceae > Mycobacterium > Mycolicibacterium sp. XJ879. Next base: position 106,316 of record NZ_JBEFTH010000006.1, on the reverse strand, counting down.
TGCTGCCCGATACGGCACCGACCGCCCAGGCCGCAGCCGAGCCGGAACCCCGAACCGAGCCGCCCGCCGAGCCGAAGCCGGCGCGGGCCCGCAAAGGTAAGCCGCCGGTGCCGGCGTGGGAGGACGTGCTGCTGGGCGTGCGCTCCAGCGGCCAGCGCTAACTTTTCTACCGCCGAGCAGACGCGAACTCGCATCAGAACCGCGTGTTGCGTGCGAGTTTGCGTCTGCTCGGCGGTAGAACGCGGTCACCCGCCGACGGCGATGGCTGCCACCGCGATCCAGGCCCCGGCCACCCCGACGCCGGCCCCCAGCACGAACCACCGCCAGACCGGCAGCTGGCGCCAACCCCACACGGTCGGCGCCAGCCCGCCGACGGCAACGAGGTTGAGACCGAGCGCCAACAGCGGATGCACGCGCATCAGCCCGAGGCTGAGCACCACGATTGCCGCCGCGATGACAGCCGCGACGAACGCCGCGACCGTCAGACCCATGGCCCACGGCGTCGAGTCGTCGGTCACGAATCCAACCTAGTCCGTTCGTAGAACGCCAGCGCGGCAGCCGTCGCGACGTTGAGCGAGTCGGTAGCCCGCGACATCGGGATCCGCACCCGCAGATCGCTGGCTCGCATCACGCGTTCGGTGAGGCCGGGACCTTCGGCGCCGACGAGGATGGCGACCTTGCGGTCTGCGAGGGCAGGCATCACGTCGGCCAGCGTGTCCGCCGCGGGATCAGGGGTCATCGCCAGCAGCGTAAACCCGTTGTCGCGCAACACCTGCAGATCTTTGGGCCAGTCACTCGCCCACGCGTAGGGCACCAGCAGCGCATGACCCATCGACACCCGCACGGCGCGCCGGTAGAGCGGGTCGGCGCAGCCCGCGCCGAACACCACCGCGTCGACGTCGAGCCCCGCGGCGTTGCGGAAGATCGAGCCGAGGTTCTCATGGTCGTTGACACCCTCGAGCACCGCGACGGTACGGGCGCACCTGCCCGATGTCGCCGGCCCCCCGGCTCCGGCGAGCACCGCCGGGAGCGACAACTCTCCCGGACGCGACGCCGACGCCAGCACGCCGCGGTTGAGATGAAAACCGACCACCTCGGCCATCACGTCGGGCGCCACGCGGTAGTACGGCGCGTCGACCCCGTCGAGGTCCGCGGCCAACTCGGCGAGGCGGCGGTCGTTGCCCATCACCGCGCGCGGGGTGAACCGCGAGGCCAGCATCCGCTGGACCACCAGCACACCCTCGGCGATCACCAGGCCCTTGCCGCTGGGCAGGTCGGGACGGCGGTCCACGCTGTTGAGATCTCGAAAGTCGTCTAGCCGCGGGTCGGCGGGGTCAGCGACGTCAACGACGTTCACGTGCAGAAGGGTAGCGATCGGCTACGTTGATCAGCGATGTCAGCCAACGACCCGGTGCCCCCTTCGCTGCCGCCGGCGCTGCTCAACCCGTGGCCGGTTATTGTGGTGATCGTCGCAGGTTGGGTGGTCGCCGCGGTGCTGTCGTTCACCGTGTCGGGGTTGGCGGAGTGGAGGCCCTACACGGTGGCCGGACTCGGCGTCGGCGCCCTTGGCACGGTCATCTTCCTGTGGCAACGCTCCGCAGTGCGCCGCGGCGCCCGAGGCGCACAGAGCGGGCTGGACTGAATTCGGCGACCAGACAAGGGGATCACCATGGCAGCTCCGTTGCTGCAGGCACAGATCGATATCAACGCACCGGTCTCGAAAGTCTGGGAGCTGGTTTCGGATCTGCGCAAGATGCCGCAGTGGAGCCCGCAGTGCCGACGGATGATCCCGCTGGGCGGGCCACCGCGCCAAGGCAGCCGGACCATCAACATCAACCGTCGCAACATGCTGTTCTGGCCCACCACGAGCCGCATCACGGAGTTCGTTCCGGAAAAGAAGCTGGCGTTCCGGGTCAACGAGAACGGATCGGTGTGGACCTTCGAGCTCGAACCGACCGACACCGGCACCCGGTTGATGCAAGCCCGGCACGCCGAACACGGCGTCAAACCCATCTCCACCAAGCTCACGAACACGTTCTTCGGCGGCGTGGAGAGTTTCGAACATGAACTCGTCGACGGGATGAACCAGACGCTGGCCCGGATCAAGGCCGCCGCCGAAAACTAGTCGGTCGGCTCGGCCAGATCCAGCACGCTGTCGTCATACGGCGCGTATTGCGGGGATCCGCTGCCCGGCGGCTGCGGGGTATCCGAGTGCGCACCGCAGCCGTACTCGGAGTCCACGACGTGCCCGTCGGCGGAGAACTCGTTGGCGCACACCCCGAACATCACACCGAGGGATCCGGACAGCGGAACGTAGAAACCGCAATCACGACACACCCGTTTGGTCGAGCGGGCCATCGGCGAATGCGGACCGAAGTCACCGTCGTGCCAGCGTTGCGCGGCCCCGTCGCGCCCCCACGGCCCGAGCACCTGCCGCCGGCCCAGGCCGATATCGGCGGCGACCTCGTCGATCTGCGTGTCACCGCTGGCCATGTAGCCAGGCACCAGTCGGGGATCGTCGACCGGCGGGGCCAGCAGATCACCGGGGCTCAGGTCGCCCGGTTTGATGCGCTCCTCCCACGGCACCCACTTGGGCGCCAGCAACGCCGTCGGCCCCGGAACCAGGACGACCTCGCTGATCGTGGCCTGCTCGGCGCCCGGGCAGGCCGCGACGACGACGGCCCATTGCCAGCCGCGGTACCCGGGCATGTCCGCCAGGAACCGGTGGGTCGCCGCGGTGGGGTCCTCGAAGCTGGCGCCGAGGTACTCGCCGACAGTTTCCGCACCGCTGTGCTCGACGATCGCCGCGCGCGCTTCATCGACGGCGCTCATGAGCACCGTCTCCAAGTCCGGCGCTGCGCCTTGCTCGGCAGATTCGGTCATGCTGTCCATCGCCATTAATACTGCCCGACCGGCGCACTACTAGCCACACCGGTCGGCTACCCGCCCGCTGTCGCACCGATGGTGGAGAATCGACTTCGTGACCGGACCGCGGCGTGATCCTCGCTATTACCCGCCGCGTCCACCCGCGCAGTCCGACGGGGACGCTGCGGAACACCCCGGGATGGCCAATTACCCCAGCGACGGTGGCTACCGCCGGCCACGGCGCGACCCCGGGGGCGCCCCCAGCGCCAACCGGTGGCTGCCGCCGTTGGACGAATCAGCGCGCCAGTACCGCTACTCGACCCCGCCGCCGGGGGCGGGTGCCGCGGCCGGCGAGAAGGTCACGGTGACGCGGGCCGCCGCGCAGCGCAGCCGCGAGGTCGGGTCAAAGATGTACGGCCTGGTGCACCGCGCCGCGACGGCCGACGGCGCCGACAAGTCCGGGCTGACCGCGCTGACCTGGCCGGTGGTCGCGAACTTCGCCGTCGACGCCGCGATGGCCGTCGCGCTGGCCAACACCCTGTTCTTCGCCGCGGCCACCGCCGAGAGCAAGAGCAAGGTCGCGCTCTACCTTCTGATCACGATCGCGCCGTTCGCGGTCATCGCACCGCTGATCGGCCCGGCGCTCGACCGGTTGCAACACGGCCGCCGGATCGCGCTCGCGATGTCGTTTCTGCTGCGCACCGTGCTGGCCGTGCTGCTGATCGCGAACTACGACGGGGCGACGGGCAGCTTCCCGTCCTGGGTGCTCTACCCGTGCGCGCTGGGAATGATGGTGCTGTCCAAGTCATTCAGCGTGCTGCGCGGCGCCGTCGCACCCCGGGTGCTGCCCCCCACGATCGACCTGGTCCGGGTGAACTCGCGGCTGACCATCTTCGGCCTGCTCGGCGGAACCATGGCCGGCGGTGCGATCGCCGCGGGCGCCGAATATTTGTTCAACTTGTTCGAGGTGCCCGGCGCGCTGTACGTCGTGGTCGCGGCGACGGTGGCCGGTGCGGTGCTGGCGATGCGGATACCGAAGTGGGTCGAGGTGACCGCGGGCGAGGTGCCCGCGACGCTGAGCTACCACGGCGGCGACGACGAGCTGCGCCGCGGACCCGCGCAGCAGCCAGCCCGTGGTGTGGCGCGGCAACCGTTGGGCCGCAACACGATCACCGCGCTGTGGGGTAACTGCACGGTCAAGGTGATGGTCGGGTTCCTGTTCCTGTATCCGGCGTTCGTGGCCAAGTCGCACGACGCCAGCGGGTGGGAGCAGCTCAAGATTCTCGGCCTGATCGGGGCGGCCGCAGCGGTCGGCAACTTCGCGGGCAACTTCATCGCCGCGCGGCTCCAACTCGGCCACCCAGCACAGTTGGTGGTGCGCTGCGCGACCGCGGTCACCGTCGGCGCGCTGCTCACCGCGGTCAGCGGCGACCTGTTGGTGGCCGCGCTCGCGACGCTGATCACCTCCGGGGCCAGCGCCATCGCCAAGGCCTCGCTGGACGCGTCACTGCAAGACGACCTACCCGAGCGGTCGCGCGCGTCGGCGTTCGGCCGCTCGGAGTCGTTGCTGCAGTTGGCCTGGGTCGCCGGCGGAGCCATCGGCGTGCTGATCTACACCGAACTGTGGGCCGGGTTCACCGCGATCACCGCGTTGCTGATTCTCGGCCTGGCCCAGACGGTGGTCAGCTACCGCGGCGACTCGTTGATCCCGGGCTTCGGCGGCAACCGCCCTGTGCTCGCCGAGCAGGAAGGCGGCCGGGTCGATCCCGAGGCGGTGAAGCGTCGGTGAAACGCGTCGTCGGCTCCCTGGCGGCCGTGGCGCTCCTCGCCTCGATCGGCACCGGGGTGCTGATCTGGCGGCTGACCCAGGACCCGCCGCCCCGACATCCCCAGATCAGCGCATACACCGACGGCCAACTCGCCAGGGTGGACCCGTATCGGTACTGCCGGGTGCTCGACCCGACCGATTGCGAAACTCCGCGCGCCGCAGGTGAACTCCACGTCGACGCCGAGCACGCCGTGCAACTGTCGGTGCCGCCGGCCATCTCCCGCGCGCCGTGGGTACTGGTGCGCACCTATGAGGGTGACGACGTCGTCGAGGAGTTCCGGCCCGACGCCAGGAACGCGGTCACCATCCCCACCGTCGACGCGCACCGCGGCAAGCTGTTCGGCTTCGCCGTGCAACTCCCGACGCTGGTGCGCGACGAAGACGGCAACGAGTTCCCGGTGCCGCACGCCGAGTGGTCGGTGCGCACGGTCTGGCCGTAAACGCGCTAAGCCGCGCCGTGGCCCGGCAGCACCCGCTCACCCTCCACCGGCGGGCCCGGCGGTGTACCGTCGCCGAACGGCCTGCCACCCAACGCTTCTCGCTCGTGCGGGGTGAGCCAACTGGACAACTCGGGGCCCTTCGGAACGACCTGGGTCGGGTTGATGTCGGTGTGCACGATGTAGTAGTGCTGCTTGATCTGCGCGAAGTCGATGGTGTCGCCGAAACCGGGCGTCTGGAACAGGTCACGCGCGTACGCCCACAGCACCGGCAGCTCAGAAAGCTTCTGCCGGTTGCACTTGAAGTGCCCGTGATACACCGGATCGAAGCGGGCCAGCGTGGTGAACAGCCGCACGTCGGCCTCGGTGATGGTGTCGCCGACCAGATACCGCTGCTCGGCCAGCCGGTCCTCGAGCCAGTCGAGCGCGGCGAACAATCGGTCATAGGCCTTGTCGTAGGCCTGCTGTGAACCGGCGAACCCGCAGCGGTACACGCCGTTGTTGATCTCGGTGTAGATGCGCTGGGCGACTTCGTCGATCTCGTCGCGTAGTGGCTCGGGATACAGCTGCGGCGCGCCGTCGCGGTGATACTCGGTCCACTCGGTGGAGAAGTCCAGCGTCATCTGCGGGTAATCGTTGGTGACCACCTCGCCGCTGCGCACGTCGACGATCGCGGGCACCGTGATGCCCTTGGGGTAGTCGGGGAACCTCTTGAAATATGCCTCCTGCAGGCGTGGGATTTTGAGCACCGGGTCCACCCCGCCGGGGTCGAGGTCGAAGGTCCAGCTGCGTTCGTCGTGGGTGGGCCCGCAAAAACCAATGGACAGCGCGTCTTCCAGGCCCAGCAGCCTGCGGACGATGATGGTGCGGTTGGCCCACGGGCAGGCCCGCGCCACGATCAGCCGGTAGCGACCCGGCTGCACCGGGTACCCGTCGCGGCCGTCGGCCGTGATGCGGGTCGTGATGTAGTCGGTGTCACGGTTGAACTCGCCAGCTGACTTGGCCTTGTCGGCGACATAGCTCACGCTCTTGGTTCTACCCGAACTGCCGCCACCGTAAGCAGGATCAGTTCAGCCTCATCGTGCAACCGGGGACGGCGCGAAAAAGGCTCAGGCGTCCAGTTCTCGCGCGACGGCGCGCACCACCTCGGACACCCGGCGCGCGGTCTTGCGGTCCGGGTAGCGACCTTTGCGGAGGTCCGGCTGCACGGCGCTTTCCAGCAGCGTGATCATGTCCTCGATCATCCCGTGCAGTTCGTCCGGGCTGTGCTTGCGCTCGGCGGCGGCGGCCTCGCGGCGGGTACGGGTCAGGCTGGGCGGCGGGTCGAGGACCGTCACGCTCAGCGCCTGCGGCCCGCGACGTCCGGAGGCGATGCCGAACTCCACGCGCTGGCCGGCCTTGAGGGTCTCGACGCCCGCGGGCAATGCCGAGGACCGGACATACACGTCCTCGCCGTCCTCTTGCGACAAGAACCCGAAACCCTTCTCGGCGTCGTACCACTTCACCCGGCCGGTCGGCACTGGTCTCACCTACTGTCTTTGGAAGCTCTCACATGACGAACGCGTCCCGCTTGCGCCGGGACGCGATGGGCTGATCCTACTCGGCCACCACGGACGCCAGCATCCTGATTACCCAGGATTGTCCGACAGCGACCCGCCCCTATCGACGGCGACCGCACGCCCCACTGGGTAGGCTGAAACGACCGCTGGAGGTGAGAATGCGCCTGATCCTGAACGTCATTTGGTTGATCTTCGGTGGTCTGTGGCTGGCTCTGGGCTACCTGCTGGCCGCCCTCATCTGCTTCGTCCTGATCATCACGATCCCGTTCGGGTTCGCCGCGCTGCGCATCGCCTCCTATGCGCTGTGGCCGTTCGGCCGCACCATCGTGGAAAAACCGGGCACCCGGCCAGGCGCGCTGATCGGCAACGTCATCTGGGTGCTGTTGTGCGGAATCTGGTTGGCCATCGGCCACGTCGTCAGCGCGGTGGCGATGGCGGTGACGATCATCGGTATCCCGCTGGCGCTGGCCAACCTCAAGATGATCCCGGTGTCGCTGGTGCCACTCGGTAAGGAAATCGTGCCCGTGGACCGGGTGGGCCCGGCCTTCGACTCAACGCGAGCCGCCGCATGACCCTCGTCGACCTCGGTGTGCCGTCGCTGGGACCGGCTCGGCCCGCCCCGATGTCCGGTCCGCTGATCGACACCTTCGGCCGGATCGCCACCGACCTGCGGGTGTCGCTGACCGACAGGTGCAACCTGCGCTGTACCTACTGCATGCCCGCCGAGGGGATGGACTGGCTGGCCGATGACGCGCTGCTGCGCCACGACGAGCTGATCCGACTGCTGCGTATCGCCGTCACCCGGTTGGGCATCACCAGCGTGCGCTTCACCGGCGGTGAGCCGCTGGTGTCGCGACGTCTCGAGGACGTCGTCGCCGCGACGGCTGCGCTGCGGCCCCGCCCGGAAATCACGTTGACCACTAACGGAATCGGGCTCGCCAAGCGGGCGGCGAAGTTGGTGCAGGCCGGGCTGGACCGGATCAACGTGTCGCTGGACACCCTCGACGCCGCGCGCTTTGCCCGGATCACCCGGCGCGACCGCCTGCGCGACGTGCTGGCCGGCCTGGCGGCCGCCAAGGCCGCGGGGCTCGACCCGGTCAAGGTCAACGCGGTGCTCGACCCGGAAACCGGCCTCGACGACGCCGTCGCGCTGCTGCGCTACTGCCTTGAGCACGGCTACCAGCTGCGGATCATCGAGCAGATGCCGCTGGACGCCGGCCACGCATGGCAGCGCAACCGGACCATCAGCGCCGACGAAGTGCTGGACACGCTTGGTCACCATTTCCAGCTGGCCCCTGATACCGCGCCGCGCGGATCAGCGCCGGCCGAACTGTGGCAGGTCAGCGACGAGTCCGGTCTGGCCGGCAAGGTCGGTGTCATTGCCTCGGTGTCGCACGCGTTCTGTTCGGCGTGCGACCGCACCCGGCTCACCGCCGACGGCCAGGTCCGCAACTGCTTGTTCGCACGCGAAGAAAGCGACCTGCGCCGGCTGATCCGCACCGGCGCCGACGACGACGCGCTGGAGGCCGCGTGGCGGGCCGCGATGTGGACCAAGGCCGCCGGCCACGGCATCAACGATCCCGGGTTCGTCCAGCCGGACCGGCCGATGAGCGCGATCGGCGGATAGCCCGATGACGTCGACCACGACGGTGCAGGTGACCGTCCGCTATTTCGCCGCCGCGCGGGCGGCCGCCGGTAACGATGCGGAGACGATTCGGATCGAACCGGGCACGACGGTCGCCGATCTGGTCGATCAGCTCAGCGCTCGGGACGCGAAGCTGGCGAAAGTCCTGATGCGCTGCACTTTTCTGTGCGACAGCATCGCCGTGCGGGACACCGCCACGGTGTTGCGCCAAGGCCAAACCATCGATGTCCTGCCGCCCTTTGCCGGCGGTTAACCGTGATTTGCATCACATAACGAAATGGTCACGGGCTGGCTACAGCGCGATGTATCGCCGGACAGTCCTGCGAAAACGCGTTACTTTGCTGGGCCTTTAGAGCTCTTTTAGAATTTGCCGCGCGCCGAAACGCCGTTACTGGCAAAAGATGACGGGTCCCCGGAGAGCCGATACGGTTCTGCCAAGCCATCGACCTCTAATCGATCGGCCCGCCGTGCCCAGCCGCGCCGAGCTCCATCCGCTGACGCACGGCCCCACCAGAAACAATTTGGATGGAGGCGGGGGACCCAACCGGTCCGCCGAAAAGCTAGCGGACCCGGAGTCTTTGGATTCCTTGGGGTGAAGCTGTCATTGTCGCCGACGATGACGGCCGGGCAACCTCTCCAGCCCGAACCCGACAGCTGACCTCGCAGGCGCCGACGAGAGGACCTAGCGCACGCATGAGTGGACGACACCGTAAGAAGCCCACTACATCGGCCGTAAACGTCGCCAAGTTCGCCTTCACCGGCGCTGTCATCGGTGGCGGAAGCATCGTGTTGGCCGGGACCGCAAACGCCGCCACCGACCACGAATGGGATCAGGTCGCCAAGTGTGAATCCGGCGGCAACTGGGCGATCAACACCGGCAACGGGTATCAAGGCGGGCTGCAGTTCGCGCCGAGCACGTGGAGCGGACACGGCGGCAGTGAGTTCGCGCCCGCCGCGCATCTGGCCACCAAGGAAGAGCAGATCGCGGTCGCCGAGCGCGTGCTGGCAAGCCAGGGCAAGGGCGCCTGGCCGTCGTGTGGTGGTCCGCTTTCCGGTCACACCCCGCGCAATGTCGTCGACGAGCCACAGCCGCTCGACGCCCCGGCCGTCAACGGCGTGCTGCCGCCTCCGCCGCCGCTTGACCCGTTCGCTCCGCCTCCGCCGGTCGACGCGCTCGCCGCGCCGCTGCCCGAAGCACCTCCGCCGCCGCCACCGCCGGCCCCGCCTGCTCCGGGTCAGGTCGACATGCTTTCCGCGCCGCTACCCGAGGCTCCCCCGCCGCCGCCGCCACCACCTCCGGCGCCCCCCGCGCCGCCGCTTGACCCGTTCGCTCCGCCTCCGCCGGTCGACGCGCTGGCGGCACCACTGCCCGAAGCCCCCTTGCCGCCGCCACCTCCGGCGCCCCCGGCCCCACCCGCGCCGGCCCCCGTCGACGCGCTGGCGGCACCACTGCCCGAAGCCCCGCCCCCACCCGTCGACCCGTTCGCACCATCGCCACCCCCGGCACCGGCCCCGCCGATCGAGGAGACCGTCACGCAGTCCGTCGGGGACTGGGACGTCGCCGTCGACGGCGTGGTTCCTGGCGAGCAGCCGCAGCTGTGGTCGCTGAACGCCGGCGCACCGCTGCAACCGGCTCCCCCGGCCCCGCCCGCGCCGGCTCCGGTCGACCCGGCGGCTGCGCTGAACGCTGTGGACATCCCCATGCCCGCGATGAACGCGGCCAACCAGGTGGTCAGCGGCGAGATTCCGTTGCCGCCAGAGGGCGTGCCGCACCTGGCAAGCCCGCAGAACCTGCCGCCCGGCACGACGACCGATCGCTCCCAGGCTCCGACGCAGAGGCCGAATGTCGGCTACCTCAAGGAGATCTGGCACGCGATCCAGACCCAGGAGATCAGCGGCACCGATGCGCTGCTGGCGCTGACCCAGCGTCCGCTGACCACTCCGGACAACCCGGGCGGTCCGGCGCCCAACCTTCCGGTTGAGCCGGCGGCACCGCCGCCTCCGGCCTGACCGCACAGCAGGCGTTACGCCGAGCCGACCCACTCCTCGGAGCCGTCGGCGAAGAACTGGTGCTTCCAGACCGGCAGTCGCTCCTTGACGGTGTCGACGAGCCGCGCGCACGTCTCGAACGCCGCCGCGCGGTGGTCGGCTGAAACAGCGGCGACCAACGCCGCGTCGCCGATCCGCAGGGCGCCGATGCGATGGCTGACCGCTATCGCCCGCACCCCAGAACAGTCCGCGGCGATCTCAGCGGCCACCTCGGCTATGGTCTGCGCCGCGGTCGGGTGCGCGGAGTACTCGAGTCGCGTCACCGTGCGTCCGTCGTCGTGGTCCCGCACCACGCCGGCGAACCCGACGACCGCGCCGGCCGCCTCGTGGGCCACCAGCGCCTCGTGCTCGGCCAGCTCGATCACGTGCTCGCTCACGTCCGCGCGCAGTACCTCGGTCATCGTGGATGGTCTCCGCCCGCCAGTTGATCCAGGGCGTGCTCGAGGACGTCGCCGAGCACGCCGAGCCCGTCCTTCACCCCGCCGGGCGAGCCCGGCAGGTTCACGATCAAGGTGCGGCCCCGCACGCCGCACACCCCACGCGACAGAATCGCCGTCGGCACCTTCGGCAGACCGGAACGCCGGATCGCATCGGCCAGCCCGGGGATCTGGTAGTCGACGATGTCGGCGGTGGCGTCTGCGGTGCGGTCGGTGGGTGAGACACCGGTGCCGCCGGACGTGATCACCACGTCGGCGCGGTCGTCGACCGCGCCGAGCAGCGCGTCGGCGACCCCCGGCCCGTCGGCGACCACCACGGGCGGCGGGGTGACGATGCCGCGCGCGTTGAGCCAGTCGACGACGATCGGCCCGCAGCGGTCCTCGTACACGCCGGTGGCCGCCCGTGTCGAAGCGATCAAGACCCGCCCGGATCTCATCGGGACCACGTCCCGGTCTTGCCGCCTTCTTTGCGCAGCACCCGCACGTTCTCGATGCGGGCGGCGGGGTCGACGGCCTTGATCATGTCGTAGAGCGTCAGCGCGGAAAGGCTGACCGCGGTCAACGCCTCCATTTCGACGCCGGTGCGGTCGGTGCTGCGCACGGTGGCCGTGATGGCCACCTCGGCGTCGCCGACCTCGAAGTCGACGTCGACGCCGGTGAGGGACAACTGGTGGCAGAGCGGGATGAGGTCGCTGGTGCGTTTGGCGGCCTGGATCCCTGCGATACGCGCGGTGGCCAGCGCGTCACCTTTGGGCAGGCCACCCGATGCGATCAACGCGATGACGTCGGCCCTGGTGACCAGGGTGCCCGCCGCGACGGCGGTGCGCTTGGTGGCGTCCTTCGCGGTCACGTCCACCATGTGGGCCGCACCCGATTCGTCGACGTGGGACAGGCGACGCCGGGCCGAGCCGGACGGATCACCCTGCGCGCCGTTGGACACCGTTATCTGTTGACGACGGTGACCGGGTGTAGGTAGGGCAGGTCCTCGGAGGGGAGCGGAAACGCGAGGTCCCCGAAGGGCGACAGCGCGCCGGTGCGGTCCGCGGCGAGCTCGCTCACCGGGTGGTCGTCCTCACCGTCAACCGCCGGCCAGCCTGGGTCGACGTACTGCTTCTTCTGCCGCTTGTTGTCTGCCACGCCCACATTGTGGCAAATGCGGTGGCCAGAGGCGACACCGGCGTGCTGGCTTACCCTGGTCGACGATGTCCGAGAACCCTCCAGTCGTTCCACTGGGCGCCTGGCTGGCCGACCTTCCCGACGAGCGGCTCATCCGATTGCTGGAGGTGCGACCCGACCTCACCCAACCGCCGCCGGGCACGATCGCCGCCCTGGCCGCCCGCGCCCAGGCCCGCCAGTCGGTCAAAGCCGCCACCGATGACCTCGACTACCTGCAGTTGGCGGTGCTCGACGGCTTGCTGGTACTGCACGGCGACACCACAGCCGTACCGCTGACCAAACTGCTGGAGCTGTTCGGCGACCGGGCACCGCAAGTCACCGTCGTCGCCGCCGTCGACGCGCTGCGGGAGCGCGCGCTGGTGTGGGGTGACACCGCGCTGCGGGTGGTCGCCGAGGCCGCCGCCGGGCTGCCCTGGTTTCCCGGACAGGCCACGGTCGAAGACACCGACCCCACCGACCTGCCCGACCGGCTGGCCGCGCTGGACGAGGCGCAGAGCGAGCTGCTGCACAAGCTGCTGGAAGGCTCACCGGTGGGCCGTACCCGCGACGCCGCGCCGGGCACCCCGCCGGACCGCCCGGTGCAGCGGCTGCTGGCGGCCGGGTTGCTGCGCCAGCTGGATTCCGAGACGGTGATCCTGCCGCGGCTGGTCGGCCAGGTGCTGCGCGGCGACGTCCCCGGCCCGGTCACGCTGACCCCGCCCGACCCGGTGGTGTCGACAACCACCGCAGCCGACGTCAACGCGGTCGCCGCGGGAGCGGTGATCGACCTGCTGCGCGAGGTCGAGGTGGTGCTCGACACGCTCAGCGCAGCCCCGGTTCCCGAGCTGCGCAGCGGCGGGCTCGGGGTGCGCGACCTCAAGCGGCTGGCGAAGAGCACCGGCATCGAGGACGGCCGGCTGGGCCTGCTCCTCGAGGTGGCTGCGGCGGCCGGGCTGATCGCCGCCGGGATGCCCGAACCGGTGCCGCCCGACGACGCAGGCCCGTATTGGACGCCCACCGTGGCCGCTGACCGGTTCGTGGAATCGGCGACGGCGGCCAAGTGGCACCTGCTGGCGTCGACCTGGCTCGACCTACCGGCACGACCCGGCCTTGCCGGTAACCGCGGCCCGGACGGCAAACCCTATGCGGCACTTTCTGATTCGTTGTATTCGACCGCCGCACCGCTGGATCGGCGGCTGCTTCTCGAGATGCTGGCGGACCTGCCGGCCGGTGCGGGCGTCGCGGCGCAGGAGGCGTCGCAGGCGATGATCTGGCGCAGGCCACGCTGGGCGGTGCGGCTGCAGCCGGGACCGGTGGGCGACCTGCTGACCGAAGCGCACGCGCTCGGGGCGACCGGGCGCGGGGCGATCACCACACCGATGCGGGCATTGCTGGCCGGCGACGCCCCCGACGACGTCGTCAAGGCAATGAACAAGGTGCTGCCCAAGCCCATCGACCACTTTCTGCTGCAGGCCGACCTCACGGTCGTCGTCCCCGGTCCGCTGGAACGCAACCTGGCTGAGCAGTTGGCGACGGTGGCCGACGTCGAGTCGGCGGGGGCGGCGATGGTCTACCGCATCAGCGAAGCCTCGATCCGGCGCGCGCTCGACACCGGCCGCACCGCGAGCGAACTACACTCGCTGTTCGCCCATCACTCCAAAACCCCTGTACCGCAGGGGTTGACGTACCTCATCGACGATGTGGCCCGGCGGCACGGTCAGCTGCGGGTCGGCATGGCCGCTTCGTTCGTGCGGTGCGAGGACGCCGCCCTGCTGGCGCAGGCGGTTGCCGCACCGGCGACCGACGCGGTGGAACTGCGGTCACTGGCGCCGACGGTCGCAGTATCCCAGGCGCCGATCGCCGAGGTGCTCGCCGCGCTGCGGGCGGCCGGGTTCGCGCCCGCCGCCGAGGACTCCACCGGCGCGATCGTCGACATCCGGGTGCGCGGTGCCCGCGTGCCGGCGCCTCCCGGCCGACGGCGCGCCTACCGGCCGCCGACGCCTACCGCCCAGACGCTCGGTGCCATCGTCGCGGTGTTGCGCAAGGTCGCGGCCATGCCGTCGGCGTACCAGCGGCTCGACCCGGCCGTCGCGATCACTCAGTTGCAGGACGCGGCCCTCGCGCAGGAGTCGGTGGTGATCGGCTACGTCGACCCCGCGGGGGTGGCGACCCAGCGGGTGGTGGCGCCGGTCAACGTGCGCGGCGGCCAGCTGACCGCGTACGACCCCGCCACCGGGCGGATGCGCGAGTTCGCCATCCACCGGGTCACCTCGGTGGTCTCGGCCGCTGATTGAGGTTCCCCGCTGCGCGAGCGTGCGCGTTTGAGGGCGACACGCCGAGACAGAAGCGCAGTTCGCGCATGCTCGGCAGCGGGTGTCGGCGTCATCCGGATAATGGACGGAATGACCAGCCAGCGAGAAGCGAAGCGGGATCGCGCATGACCGACGGCCCCTTGATCGTGCAGTCCGACAAAACCGTGCTGCTCGAAGTCGACCACGCCCAGGCGGGTGAGGCGCGCGCGGCCATCGCGCCGTTCGCCGAGCTGGAACGCGCGCCCGAACACATCCACACCTACCGCATCACGCCGCTCGCGCTGTGGAACGCGCGCGCGGCCGGCCACGACGCCGAACAGGTGGTCGACGCGCTCGTGACCTTCTCGCGCTACGCGGTGCCGCAGCCGCTGCTCGTCGACATCGTCGACACCATGGCCCGCTACGGGCGGCTGCAGCTGGTCAAGCATCCCGCCCACGGGCTCACGCTGGTCAGCCTGGACCGCGCGGTGCTCGAGGAGGTGCTGCGCAACAAGAAGATCGCCCCGATGCTGGGCGCGCGCATCGACGACGACACCGTCGCCGTGCACAACAGTGAACGTGGCCGGGTCAAGCAGATGCTGCTCAAAATCGGCTGGCCGGCCGAGGATCTGGCCGGCTACGTCGACGGCGAGAAGCACCCGATCAGCCTGGCCCAGAACGGTTGGCATCTGCGTGACTACCAGGAGATGGCCACCGAGTCGTTCTGGGAGGGCGGCTCCGGTGTCGTGGTCCTGCCGTGCGGCGCGGGTAAGACGTTGGTGGGCGCGGCGGCGATGGCCAAGGCCGGCGCTACCACCCTGATCCTGGTGACCAACACCGTCGCGGGCCGCCAATGGAAGCGTGAGCTGATCAACCGCACGTCGCTCACCGAAGACGAGATCGGCGAGTACTCCGGTGAGCGCAAGGAGATCCGGCCGGTCACCATCGCCACCTACCAGGTCATCACCCGCCGCACCAAGGGCGAGTACCGCCACCTGGAGCTGTTCGACAGCCGCGACTGGGGGCTGATCATCTACGACGAGGTGCATCTGTTGCCCGCGCCGGTGTTCCGAATGACCGCCGACCTGCAGTCGCGGCGCCGGCTGGGTCTGACCGCGACGCTGATCCGCGAGGACGGCCGTGAGGGCGATGTGTTCAGCCTGATCGGCCCGAAGCGCTACGACGCGCCGTGGAAGGACATCGAGGCCCAGGGCTGGATCGCGCCGGCCGAATGCATCGAGGTGCGCGTGACGATGACCGACAACGAGCGCATGCTCTACGCGGTCGCCGAACCCGACGAGCGCTACAAGCTGTGCTCGACGGTGCACACCAAAATCGCGGTGGTGAAGTCGATTCTGGACAAACACCAGGGCGAACAGACGTTGGTGATCGGCGCCTACCTCGACCAGCTCGAAGAGCTCGGCGCGGAGTTGGATGCCCCGATAATCCAGGGCTCGACGAAGACCGCGGAGCGCGAGGCGCTGTTCGACGCGTTTCGTCGCGGTGAGATCAGCACGCTGGTGGTGTCGAAGGTGGCCAACTTTTCGATCGACCTACCCGAAGCCAGTGTGGCGGTTCAGGTTTCGGGAACCTTCGGATCGCGTCAAGAGGAGGCGCAGCGGCTGGGCCGGCTGCTGCGGCCCAAGGCCGACGGCGGCGGCGCGATCTTCTATTCGGTGGTGTCGCGTGACAGCCTCGACGCCGAATACGCCGCACACCGGCAACGCTTTCTCGCCGAGCAGGGCTACGGATATGTCATCAAGGACGCCGACGACCTCCTCGGCCCGGCGATTTGAGCCAGCAAAATCAGGTGTGCCGCCCAACGTCTTTCGCGACGGTCAGCAGCACCACCGAGTCCTCGATGGCATCCAGCCCGTGGCGGGTGCGCGGGATCACGATCTGATCGCCCGTGGAACCCTCCCAGTGGTTCTGCGGATCGGTCACCTTGACGCGGCCCTGAACCACATACAGCGTGGCTTCACCGGGGCTGTCGTGCTCGTCGAGGCGGACACCCGCCGTCAGCGCGATCAGCGTTTGACGCAGCGTGTGCTCATGACCGCCATAGACGGTGTGCGCGGCGCGCCCACTCTTGGCAGCACGCGCCTTGTCGAGCTGCTCGCGAGCGAGGGCGACGAGTGAGATCTTCTCCATAGCCTGAATCCTGCCACCTCGCATACCGGAAGTCCCGCCGGGTCGCTGATGGAAGTATTCGGCGCAGACGCCTTACGGAAGGGATGCTATGACATCACCGCTGAGTGGCCTTGGGCTGACCATCCCCGTTCTCGCTGCGCCGATGGCGGGCGGACCGACCACCGCGGCGATGGTCGTCGGCGCCACCCGTGCAGGCGGCCTGGGGTTCGTGGCGGCCGGTTACAAGACCCCGGATGCCGTCGCCGCCGAAATATCGGCAGTCCGCGCCGCGAGTGTTCCGTTCGGCGTCAACCTCTTTGCCCCCAACTCGATTCCGGTCGATGCCGACGCCTACCCGCGGTACGCGGATGCGTTGGCCCCGGTGGCGCACCGGTTCGGTATCACGCTGCCGCGCGAGCCGGTCGAGGACGACGATCAGTTCAGCGCGAAGATCGACCTCTTGCTCACCGAGCCGGTGCCCCTCGCCAGCTTCACGTTCGGAATTCCGGATGCGGGCGTCATACGGAAGCTGCAACGTGCGGGCACCGTCGTGCTGCAGACCGTCACGTCGGTGGAGGAGGCGTGCGCCGCTGCGGCTGCGGGAGTCGACATGCTGGTCGTCCAATCACATGCTGCCGGTGGTCATTCCGCGACCCTGAACCCCCAGCGGGCGACCGAAACGCTCGCCGTCGCCGACCTGGTGCGTGCGGTCACCGACGCCGTGGGCCTTCCGGTGGTCGCGGCGGGCGGGTTGTCGACGCGGGCTGACGTAGCGGGTGTCGTTGGTGCCGGGGCGACGGCGGCGATGGTGGGCACAGCTCTGTTGCTGGCCGAGGAAAGCGGGGCGTCGTCCACCCATCAGCGGGCGCTCACCGATCCGGCCCGCACCGAAACGGTCGTCACCCGTGCGTTCACCGGCCGGCCAGCCCGCGGCTTGCGCAACAACTTCATCGATACCTATGAAGCGCAGGCGCCGCTGGGTTACCCGGCGATCCATCATTTGACCAGCCCGTTGCGCAAGGCGGCGGCAGCGGCCGATGAGCCTGAGCTGCTTCATCTTTGGGCGGGCACCGGTTACCGCGATACGCGGCGAGCGTCGACCGAGCAGATCCTCACCAAGCTGACCCCGTAGTCGTTCGGGCTAGCTCAGCGCCGGGATGACCTCGCGTTCGAACATCTCGATGCCCGTGCGGTCGTAGGCGGCCTCGGGGAAGTAGAGGATCGCGTACTCGCAGCCGAGCTCACGCATGCGATCGAGCTTCTCGACGACCTGTTCCGGTGTGCCACTTGTGGATTCGGGTGAGGTTACCGAGCTCAGCATGGCGTCGACCGCTGCTTCGTCGGCCACGGCGACCTGCCGGGCGCGAAGCCGCTCGACCCGAGCCTTGACGTCGGCTTCCGAGTCGCCGATCACCGCGTTGAAGTTGGCCGACCGCACGATCGCGTCGTAGTCGGTGCCGACCGCGCGGCAATGCTCGGCCAGCACCTGCGACTTGTGCGTGAACCCCTCGGGTTCGGAGGTGAAGTTCGTGTACTGCGCATACTTGGCGGCGATGCGCAGCGTCACCTTTTCCCCGCCGCCGGCGATCCACAGCGGAATACCGCCTTGCTGGAGCGGCTTTGGCGCCACGATCGCACCGTCAACCTGATAGTGCTTACCGTGGAAGCTGACCTGCCCGTCGCGCCAGGCGTCGCGCATGATCTGCACGCCCTCGTCGAGGCGGCCGAGACGTTCGCCCGCGGAGGGAAACCCGTATCCGTAGGCGCGCCATTCGTGTTCGTACCATCCGCCGCCGATGCCCATCTGAACCCGGCCGCCGGAGATGATGTCGGTGGTGGCGGCGACCTTGGCCAGATACGCCGGGTTGCGGTAGCTCATCGCCGTGCACATCTGGCCCAGCTTGATACGTGACGTCGTCGCCGCGTAGGCGGCCATCAACGTCCAGGCCTCGTGGGTGGCTTCGGGAGTGGGGACCGGCACGGTGTGGAAGTGGTCGTAGACCCACAGCGAGTCCCAGGAGGAGCTGTCGTCGGCGTATTCGGCGAGGCCGCGCATCACCGGCCAGTGCTCTTCGGTGGGGATATCCACCAGATCCAGTCGCCAGCCCTGCGGGATGAACAGTCCGAAGCGCATGGCATCCGACTCTAGGCGACCGGGCCTGCCATCGGCGGGGAACGCCACCCTCCGAACACCTTCTCCAGGTGGCCCGCCACCGCGAGCGCTGTGGCGTCCTGCCACGGCCTGGCGACGACCTGCACTCCGATGGGCAACCCGTGCTTCGAGGTGCCGCACCGTATGACGGCGGCCGGCCAGCCGGTCAGGTTGTGGACCATCAGGTGGGAGAAGTCGGAGATCTCAACCAGGCGGTGATGATGGGGCTTGGCCGCGGTCGGCATCGCGGGCCCGACGATGACGTCGTAATCAGCCATGAACGTGAGCATCTCGACGCGGTACGCATCGACATCGGCCAGACGCCTTCTGGCGACGTCGTCGTCGGGTCGCGAAATGCCGTCGTCCAGGTAGGTGGCGACCCGCAGGTTCGTCACATCGACGTCGTCCGGGTTCCCCAGTGGGGCGGGCACGGCGTAGGGGTCACGCAGATCGGGGCCGTTCATGATCGACAACGCGAGATACAGGTCTCGGACCGACCGTGCGAGCGGGCCGTAGCAGTTGAACTGGCCGAAGATCCCCCACGCGTCACCAAAGACGCTGCCGGTCCTCGGGATTCGGCCATGGGTCGGCTTGAGGCCCGCAAGCCCGGTGTTATGGCACGGCTGGCGGATGCTGCCGCCGCCGCACGATCGCGCCCTCGTCGCGCAGCCTGGCCACCACCGTCGCGTCGTCGCCGGCGCGACCGCGCAGCGCCGGGGTGCCGCCGGAACAGTCGAGCCCGGCCACCAACATGACGTCCTTGACGACCACCGGTAACCCGTGCGCCCGGCCCAACCGAACACCGCGCGCGGCCCGGTCATCGGCGTCTGCCGCGGCCTGCAGGCAGTCCTCCGGATCAGCCGCCTGGACCAGCGCATTGAGGGCGGGGTTGACCGCGTCTGACTCATCTCGGTTCGATTACGTAGGTCGCGGTTTCCATCACGACGACCACGGATGGCCTTCTGATCGCCACAAAGGTGGTATATGGTGTGCATCACATGAAAGCTGTCGTGTGAAATCTGTCACATAGGAGTGTCGTGGGCCGGGAGTTCGAGATGCATCCCGTACGTGCTGGCGAGTCCGTCGGCGTGCGCTGGTTTTATGTCCTTCTTCTCGTCGTGATCGCCATCGCGGCCGCCGCGGGCATCGTGAGCACCGTCGCGATGGGTCAGACACAGGTCGCCATCATCATCGGCCTGGTCACCATGGCATTCTTCTCGCGGGTGGCGGCCTGACGCTTTACCCGTAGCTGTCGGGGGCTGCAGTTAGCCTGGTGCGATGGCCCTTTCCAAGGAAGAACGCGAGGCGTTTCTGGCAGAACCGCACATCGCCGCGCTGTCGGTGAGCGCTGGCGACAAGCGCGGTCCGCTGACCGTGCCGATCTGGTATCAGTACAGCCCGGGCGGTGAGCCGTGGGTGATCACCGGGGCCGGCTCACGCAAACATCGGCTCATCGAGGCGCAGGGTGAGTTCACGCTCATGGCGCAGCGCCTGGAACCGTCGGTGCGCTACGTGGCGGTCGACGGTCCGGTCAGCCGCATCGAGCCGGGCACTGACGAGCAACTGGTCGAGATGACCAAGCGCTATCTGCCGCCCGAGAGGGTCGATGCGTATCTCGCGGTCGCTCGCCGCGAGCACGGCGAGAGCGTGGCGATCTTCCTGACGCCGCAGCACTGGTTGTCGTCGGACCTCGGATCGATCTGAGCGATTTCAGCGAGGCCGGTAAAGCTGAGCGACGGCGGGCAGGCTGACCTTCAGCGCCGGGTTGCGCGGCAACTCGTCGACGACAGTGAACGCCACCGGCACGTTGTAGACGGGCAGCTGCGCACGTACCAAGGCGGCAAGCTCCGCCTCGGAGGGAGCAGTAGCTCCGTCGGCAACTTCGATCGCCGCGAACGGCACCTCCCCGAGCCGTGCGTCGGGCACCCCGACGACGCAGGCGTCACGCACGGCGGGATGCGAGATCAGCACGTGCCGAACCGTTTCCGGCTGCACCTTGAATCCGCCCCTATTGATCGCGCCGTCGGCTCTCCCGTGCAGGGTCACGAAACCGTCGACGTCGATCGAGGCGATGTCGGTGGTACGGATCCAGTCGGGTCCGATCGGGGCGACCTTGGCCTCCAGCAGCCCCTGCTCACCCGGTGCCAGCTCGAAGCCGGTTTCGGGGTCGACGACGCGTAGTTGGGTGTCCGGCAGCGCCCTGCCGACGCTGTGGCGTTTGGATGCGCCGAACTCGGCTTGCATATCGGGCGTCCACGCGCACAGCGACCCTGCGAATTCCGTTGCACCGTAAGCCAACACGATAGGAATGCCGTACCGCGCCTCGAACTCGTCGCGTATCTCGGGGTCCAACGGACCTGATGCGCTGATCAGGACTTCCAGCGACGCCAGGTCCTCCTTGGCGACGTCGGCGTCGAGCAGCATGCGGATCACCGCCGGTTGCACACCCGAACGTGTGATGCGGTGCTCCTTGACCGCGGCGACGAAACCGTCGACACTGAACCGCTCCAGCAGCACGATCCGCCTGCCGTTGTGGATGCCTGCGACCAGTTGGCACACCCCGATGCCGCCGAACTGCCAGTAGGCAAGTTCGGGTGGCGCGTCGGTTGGGGCGTTCTCTCCGCTGGTGACGCTGAATACGGTGCGCTGCAGCACGGGTGTTCTGATCGACTGTCGTTTCGGCGGCCCGGTGGTGCCGCTGGTCAGGATCTGCAGCGCCACATCGGGTTCGGCCTCGGCGTGCGCGCAGCCTTCGTCGCGACGGCTGAGGCCGGCGACGGTCGGTGGCTGCAGGGAGATCGCGACTGCGGCGCTGCCGGCCCGCTCGGCGGCGGCGATGACCGGGTCGGTCCAGTCCTCGATGTCGGCGACGACGGCGGACAAGCGCAGCGCTTCGATGTCACGGCCGATGGCTTCGGGCGACTGAAACGAGTAGATCATCGACACCGGCCGGCCCGCGGCGAGGAAGCCGATGATCGCCGCGGCGTGCGGCAGCCGGTTGCGCACCACCAACCCGACCGGGGCACCGTCGGCCACCCGCGCATCGCGCAACGCGTCGGCGATCGCGCGCATGTAGGCGGTGATCTCGTCACCGGAGTACCAGCTGCCGTCGTATTGGATGCAGGGTTGGTCGCCGTAACTCGCCAGCCCGGCCGCGAAGGTTTCGGTGAAGCTTTCGGACACGACCAACAATTTAGCGGGGTTCACGCCCCGACAGCCGACGAGCGCTCGGCCCGTCTCTTGGCTACGTCAGCGAGTCCGGCGGGCTGAACCGCTCGCCGTAGCGGGCGGCCAACTCCTTGGCCCGTGCGACGAACGCCTCCTTGCCGACACCGCCCGGGCCTTCGTAGCCGGCGATGAACTGCGCGCTACCACCGGTCCACGGCGGGAAGCCGATGCCCATGATGGAGCCGATGTTCGCGTCGGCCGTCGACGTGAGAACGCCCTCGTCGAGGCACTTCTGGGTCTCCAGCGCCTCGGCGAACAGCATGCGGTCGATCATGTCCTGCAGCGGAATATCGGCGCTGCCGGAGTTGAACGTCTCCCGCAGTCCCGGCCACAGACCGGTGCGCTTACCGTCGACGTACTCGTAGAAGCCGGCGCCCTTCAAGCGGCTGGGCCGCCCGATCTCGATCATCTTGTTGACGACAGCTTCGGCCGGGTGCGGCTCGTAGCTGCCGCCGGCGGCCTCGGTGCTCTTGCGGGTCTCGGTCGCGATCTTCTGCATCAGCTCGAGGTTGAGCTCGTCGGACAACTGCAGCGGCGGCGCCGGGTAGCCGGCCTGCGAACCCGCGGCCTCGATGCTGGCCGCCTCGACACCCTCGCCGAGCATGGCCAGCGCCTCGTTGACGAAGGTGCCGATGACGCGGCTGGTGAAAAAGCCACGGCTGTCGTTGACGACGATCGGCGTCTTGCCGATGGCCAGCGTGTAGTCGAACACCCGGGCCAGGGCTTCATCAGATGTCTTCTCGCCCTTGATGATTTCCACCAGCGGCATCTTGTCCACCGGCGAGAAGAAGTGGATGCCGATGAAGTCCTCCTGTCGCTTGACCCCGGTGGCCAGCCCGGTGATCGGCAGCGTGGAGGTGTTCGAGCCGAGCAGCGCGTTGGGCTCGACGATGTCCTCGATCTCCTGGAACACCTTGTGCTTGAGTTCCTGGTTCTCGAAGACGGCCTCGATGACGAAGTCGACGCCCTTCAGGTCGGCAGGATCGCCGGTCGGGGTGATGCGGTCGAGCAGCGCCTTGGATTTCTCTTCGGTGGTCTTGCCCCGCTCGAGCGCCTTTGCTTCCAGCTTTTCGCTGTAGCCCTTGCCCTTCTGTGCGGCCTCCAGGGACACGTCCTTGAGCACGACGTCGAAGCCGGCCTTGGCCGACACGTAGGCGATGCCGGCGCCCATCATCCCGGCGCCGAGCACACCGATCTTGGTCGGCAGCGTCTTGTCGATCCCGTCGGGTCGCGATCCGCCGCCGTTGATGGTCTGCAGATCGAAGAAGAACGCCTGGATCATGTTCTTGGCGACCTGGCCGGTCACCAGCGACGTGAAGTAGCGGCTCTCGATGCGTGATGCGGTGTCGAAGTCGACCTGCGCGCCCTCGACCGCGGCGTTGAGGATCGCCCGCGGCGCCGGCATCGGCGCGCCCTTGAGCTGCTTTTTCAGCAGCGCTGGGAACGACGGCAGGATGCTGGCCAGGCCCGGGCTGCTCGGCGTGCCGCCGGGCATCTTGTAACCTTTGGCGTCCCACGGCTGGGATGTGCCATCGGGGTGCTCAGAGATTTCAGCCTTGATCCAGGCCCTGGCCGCGGGCACCAATTCCTCGACGCTGTCGACCAATTCGTCGATCAGTCCGATGTCCTTGGCCTTGGCCGGCTTGAACCTGGTGCCCTGGCTCAGCACCTCCATGAACGCCTTCTGGATGCCGAACATCCGCACGGTGCGGACGACGCCGCCACCGCCGGGCAGCAGGCCGAGGGTGACCTCGGGCAGGCCGATCACCAAACCCTTGACGTCTGCGGCGATGCGGTGATGACACGCCAGCGCGATCTCCAGTCCGCCGCCGAGCGCGGCGCCGTTGATGGCGGCGACGACGGGCTTGCCCAGCGTCTCCAGCTTGCGCAGGTCGGCCTTGATGAACTCGACCTCTTCGAACGCGTCGGCGGCGTTGTCCGGGCCGACGTTCATCATGCCCTTGAGGTCACCGCCGGCGAAGAAGGTCTTCTTGGCGCTGGTGATGACGACACCGGTGATCGAAGCGGGGTCGTCTGCGACAAGCCGTGCCAATTTTTCAACGGCCTCATGCATCGAAGCCTTGTAGTGCTCGTTCATCACGTTGGCCGAGCCGGTCGGGTCGTCCAACGTCAGGGTGACGATGCCGTCGGCATCCTTGTCCCACTGAATGGTGTTCTCTGCCATTGCTGTTAAACCCTCTCGATGATGGTGGCCACGCCCATGCCGCCGCCCACGCACAACGTGATCAGCGCGCGTCGCGCACCGCGGCGCTCGAGCTCGTCGACCATGGTTCCGGTGATCATGGCGCCGGTGGCGCCCAGCGGGTGACCCATCGCGATGGCGCCACCGTTGACGTTGAGCTTCTCGTCGGGGATGCCCAGGTCCTTCTGGAATTTCAGCACCACCGATGCGAACGCCTCGTTGAGCTCGAACAGGTCGATGTCGTCGACGGTCAGACCCGCGCGGTCGAGCACCCTCTGGGTCGCCGGCGTCGGGCCCGTCAGCATGATGACCGGGTCGGCGCCGCTGGTGGCGGTGGCCACCACGCGGGCCCGCGGCGTGAGATTTTGAGCCTTTCCTGCGCTCTCCGAGCCGATCAGCACCAGAGCGGCGCCGTCGACGATGCCCGAGCTGTTACCGCCGGTGTGCACGTGGTTGATCTTCTCCACGAAGTGGTACTTCTGCAGCGCCACGTCGTCGAAGCCGCCCATCGCGCCGATGCCGTCGAACGCGGTCTTGAGCTTGGCGAGCCCTTCCATGGTGGTGTCGGGGCGCATGTGCTCGTCGTGGTCGAGGATGACCAGGCCGTTGCGGTCCTTGACCGGCACCACCGACTTGGCGAAGTAACCACCCGACCAGGCCGCCGCGGCCTTTTCCTGGCTGCGCAGCGCGAACCGGTCGACGTCCTCGCGGGAGAAGCCCTCGATGGTGGCGATCAGGTCGGCGCCGATGCCCTGCGGCACGAAGCCCACGGTGTAGTTGGTATCCGGGTCGGTGGCCCAGGCGCCGCCGTCGGAGCCCATCGGGACGCGGCTCATCGACTCCACACCGCCGGCGAGCACCAGGTCGTCCCAGCCGGAGCGCACCTTCTGCGCCGCCATGTTGACCGCTTCCAGCCCGGAGGCGCAGAAGCGGTTGAGCTGCACGCCGCCGGTGGTCTCCGGCAGACCGGCGGCCAGCACCGCGGTGCGGGCGATGTCGCCGCCCTGGTCGCCGACCGGGGAGACGACGCCGAGGATGACGTCGCTGATCAGCGTCTCGTCCAGGTCGGGATAGCGCCGCCGCATCTCGTCGATCAGACCCGTGACCAGGTCGATCGGCTTGACCTCGTTGAGCGCGCCGTTCTTGTTCTTGCCGCGGGGTGTGCGGATGGCCTCGTAGATGAAGGCTTCTTCAGACATGAAGATATTTCCTGTTCAGGTTGGCGTACGGGATGCCCTGTCCAACGGACGGTAGTCCTGCTACCCGCAGCCTAACAGTTTCGGCCAACCTGTTGGTTGGGCAGCCTAAGCAGCCCGCATCCGGCCGAACGTGGGTTACCGGCACACAAATCGCGGCGCGAATCGCGTGTCGGTAACCCCCGTTCGCCACAGCGCTACGCTCGACAACCGTGACGGTTCGTCGGCTACAGCCTTACGCGGTGACGGTGTTCGCCGAGATGTCGGCGCTGGCCGCGCGCATCGACGCAGTGAACCTGGGCCAGGGCTTTCCCGACGAGGATGGCCCGCCGGCGATGCTCGAGGTCGCGAAGGACGCGATCGCCGATGGCGTCAACCAGTACCCGCCCGGTCTTGGTATCCCGTCGCTGCGTGAGGCGATCACCGCGCAACGACGGCGGCGCTTCGGCACCGAATACGATTCGGACACCGAGGTACTCGTGACGGTCGGTGCCACGGAGGCGATCGCCGCCGCGGTGCTGGGGCTGGTGGAACCCGGCTCCGAAGTGTTATTGATCGAACCGTTCTACGACTCCTACTCCCCCGTCATCGCGATGGCCGGTTGCCAGCGGCGCGCGGTATCTCTGCTGCAAGACGGCGGCACCTTCCGCATCGACATCGACGGCCTGTGTCGCGCAATCACCCCGAAAACCAAGGCGCTGATTGTCAATTCGCCGCACAACCCGACGGGCATGGTCGCCGGCGACGACGAACTGCGGGCGCTGGCCCAGCTTGCCGTCGACGCGGACCTGTTGGTGATCACCGACGAGGTCTACGAGCATCTGGTGTTCGACGGCCGAGAGCACCTGCCGCTGGCCAACTATCCGGGAATGGCCGACCGCACCGTGACGATCTCCAGCGCTGCCAAGATGTTCAACGTCACCGGCTGGAAAATTGGTTGGGCTTGTGGCCCGGCTGATCTCATCGCTGGCGTGCGCGCGGCCAAACAGTACCTGTCCTATGTCAGCGGCGCACCGTTTCAACCCGCGGTGGCCCATGCGCTCAACACCGAGGATGCCTGGGTCGCTGCACTGCGGGACTCCTTGCAGGCCAAACGAAACCGGTTGGGCGCTGCATTGACCGATATCGGTTTCGCGGTGCACGACAGCTTCGGCACCTACTTCCTGTGCGCCGATCCGCGTCCGCTCGGCTACCACGACAGCACCGAGTTCTGCGCGCAGCTGCCGCATAGAGCCGGCGTCGCGGCCATCCCGATGTCGGCGTTCTGCGACCCGGGCGCCGAGCACGCCGGCGCGTGGAACCATCTGGTCCGCTTCGCTTTCTGCAAACGCGACGACACGCTCGACGAAGCGATCCGCCGGCTAGAAGTGCTGCGCCCGCATTAGGCCGTGGTGCCGACACCGGCGTTTTGGCGCGATCTACTCGTACTTTCCCGCCCGGTTGTCCCTTTGGGCACTTTTGGCCCTTTGGGCGCTGACTCGCTCGCGCAGGTTCTCGGTGGCGACGTCGAGCACCATCTTCTTCGCCCGGCGCAGCAGAAACTCGGGAATGGGTGCGGCCAGGTCGATCACGATGTCGAATCGCACCCGCGTGCGGTCCTCCCCGACCGGGGTGAGGTTGTACTCTCCGTGCTGACCGCGCTGCTGCAACGTGGCCTTGGCGTCCCAGACCACCCAGTCATCGCCCCAGTGGTACTCGAGCAGTTCCTTGTCGGTGATCCCCATGATCTTGAACGTCGCCTTGACGTGGTGCGGACGTCCGTCGGGGTGCCGGTCGAGCACCTCGACGTACTTGTGCACCGACGACCACGACGGCACCGCTTCGATGTCGGCGAGCGCATCGAGAATCGCGCCTTTGGGCGCTTCAAAGACGACTTCTCGCGACGCGCGGACCGCCATGGCGCAAATCGTAGCTAACACCACGTGCTTGCGTACCGCGTTTGACAGCTAATTGACGCTACCAGCGAATCTCATCGATGGGGGTGGTCGACTGGGGCGGTGCGCCGATCGGCGGCGCCGGTGTGCGGGAGAATCGCGGCGCCGGTGCCGCCTGGTCGACGCCGTTGGCGGCCACCATGGTTGACCGCGCGCGCAGATGCTCGTTCTGCGCGGCTTCGGACCAAGTGAGCACAGGTGTGACGCATGCGTCGGTACCGGCGAAGACTTCGGTCCACTCCTCGCGGGTCTTGCTCGCAAACCGTTCGGCGAAGAGGTTGTGCACGTCGGGAAACGCCTCCCTGTCCATCTGTGGAGGAAGTTCATCGGCACTCAGCCCGAGTCCGGCCAACAGTTGCGCGTAGAACTGCGGTTCGATCGCCCCGACAGCCATGTACTTGCCGTCGGCGGTTTCGTAGGTGCGGTAGAACGGTGCGCCGCCGTCGAGCAGGAACGACTCGCGTTCGTCCCGCAGCGTGCCCGTCGACTTCATCGTCCACGCCATCTGGGTCAGAATCGAGACACCGTCGACCATGGCGGCGTCGATCACCTGCCCCTTACCGGAACGCTCCCGCTCATACAGCGCCGATACGATGCCGAGCAGCACCAGCATCGACCCGCCACCGAAATCGGCCACCAGGTTCAGCGGCGCGACGGGCGGGCGGTCACGAAACCCGATGGCCGACAGCGCCCCGGTCTGCGACAGGTAGTTGATGTCGTGGCCGGCGGCGTGCGCCAGCGGTCCGTGCTGCCCCCACCCGGTGATGCGGGCGAAGATGAGCCGCGGGTTGACGGCCGCGCAGTCATCGGGCCCGATGCCCAGGCGCTCGCAGGTGCCCGGGCGGAACGCGTCGATGAGCACGTCGGCCTTGGCGGCGAGGTTCAGCAGCGCCGCCGGATCCTGCTTCACGTCGAGGTCGACGACGCGCTTGCCGCGGTGCAGCAGATCGACGTTTTCCGCCGGCATCTGCAGTCCCCCGGGTCGACGCACCCGCACGACGTCGGCGCCCAAGTCCGCCAGCACCATCGCGGCGTGCGGTCCAGGCCCGATGCCGCCGAGTTCGATGACCTTTACCCCGGCCAGGGGTCCGCTGTTCGTCACCGAAGCAACGTAGCGCGACCTGCCAAATGTGGTCACTTCCCCGCTCTCGAGGTCTTCGGCGCACTGTGCGAGTGCTAGCGCGCGATGGCCGAATCGCTCGGCTTTGAACACCGGATCGCCCGGCCCGAGGGGTTGGCCGACACCGGTATCTAGCCATGTCCCCTACGTGGTCGGTGGCCGAAGCCCGCGAATTTGCAGTGGTGCGCTACTGAGACCGTCGCGTCCAAGCGGAGCCACGATCTCCCACAGGCGCGAACCGGGGAGGTTGTCATGAAGTCATCGCATGTCATCGGACGTGTCGGCGGTTTGGCGGTGGCGCTCGGGGTCGGCGCCGCGGTTTCGCTCGGGTCTGCCGCGGCGGCATGGGCGGACGACACCGGGTCTGCAGCTTCGGGCGAGGCAGCTACCAGCGCGGCGGGCACCAGCCAGACCGACGACACTGCTGGAGCGCAAGACGCCTCTGCCATCACCACCACGACTACCACGACTACCACGGACGACGATCCGACCGCATCGACCGACGCTGACGGAGATGGTTCGGCCGACCGCGCCGGACATGACTTCTCGGCGCCGATGGGCGAGCTGGTGCGGCGGGTGCCGCGGGGTCTGGCCATCTCCACCGGTGGTGCGCACACCTCAAAGTCGGGCACTAAGGGCGCGGCACTCGACGACGCCACTGAGGAATCGGCCACGGCGACGAGGGAACCGGTGGGCCGATCGAACACGCGGCAAAAAAGGCTCGAGGTGGTGGGTACGCAGGACGAGGACGCGGACGTGACCGCGGTGGTGCGGCCGGCTCAACGTTCGTGGCAGGAAATCTCACCACCACAGCCCGACACGGTCGCTGACGACGCGGACACCGCTGTTGTCGAGAAGGAGCCGGTGGCATTTGAGACCACCACGCTTCCCGTAGCGCCCGTCAAGGTTGTGACGCAAACCATTTCGGCCGCCGACACCGCGCCGTCCGATCCGCCCAGCCCTTTGAGCACGGTTGTCCTGGCCGCGTTGGCGAGAACGGGCTGGGCTCCGCTGACGCCCAACAGTCCAGCGGCGCCGAGGAACTCGCCGTTGGAAATGGCGCTGCTGGCCCTCGGTGCCCGGCCACGCCCATTCGGTTCGTCGCCCAACGGCCAAATCGCCGACGAAGTACAGACTTCGGCTGCCGCGGCGGCGCCGCGGTTTGTGACCAAGCCGTCGATACCGGTCGGCGTCAACCCCTCCGGTGTGGTGATCGGTCCAGACGGCCGGATGTTCGTGGCCAACACCGGCAGCGGCACCGTGTCGGTCATCAACACCGCGACCGGTCAACGAATCGATGCCAGTCCGACTTCATCCTCGATGGACATCCGGGTGGGGGCGGCACCAAGCGCGTTGGCGCTCAGCCCCGATGGCAAACGGTTGTATGTGGCGAACACCGCCAGCGGCACCGTGTCGGTGGTCGACACCGTCACCTATATGCGCGTCGACGCCAACCCGAGCGCCTTATCGATGGACATCAAGGTCGGAGCCGCCCCCATCGCACTGGCCTTCGGCTCCGACGGCCGGCTGCATGTGGCCAACCGCGGCAGCAAGAGCGTGTCGGTGATCAACACCACCACCAACACGCTGGTCGACACCAACCCGAACGCAGCAGGGGTTCAGTCAATTTCGGTGGGTTCCTCACCAAGCGCGCTGGCGGCCAGTCCTGATGGCCGACTGTATGTCGCCAACCGCGCCAGCAACACGGTATCGGTGATCAACACGGCAAACTTCAGCGTCACCGCTACCGTCGCCGTCGGAAAGCAGCCGTCCAGCGTCGCGCTCGGCGCCGACGGCAAGGTGTATGTCGCCAACACCGGCAGTAACACGGTGTCGGTGATCAATGCCGCTGGAGTGAAACATATTTCCGTCGGGCCCGCGCCGAGTTCGGCGGCGTTGAGCCCAGACGGCGCGTTCGCCTATGTCGCCAATGCCAACGGCACCGTGTCGGTGATCGACACCACCACCTCCACTCTGCTCAGCACCGTGGCGATCGACACCGACCGAACCGGTGGGCACGTCGTCGCCGTCGGCGCCGACGGCACCGTCTACATCGCCGACG
The DNA here is from genome assembly GCF_053483935.1 of Mycolicibacterium sp. XJ879. Lineage (NCBI taxonomy): Bacteria > Bacillati > Actinomycetota > Actinomycetes > Mycobacteriales > Mycobacteriaceae > Mycobacterium > Mycolicibacterium sp. XJ879. The sequence continues at coordinate 76,025 of NZ_JBEFTH010000006.1, read as the reverse complement.
CCGCCGACCGCACCGTGCGTGTACTGGTCCGCCAGGGTAACGCCGCGCCCCAGAGCGGCACACCGACCGTCGGCACGCCCGACACCGCCACCGGCGCGGTCAGCGGAGCACTCAACTTCACCGACGCCGACGGAGACACCCTGTCCTACAGCGTGACCCAGCCCTCCAGCGGCACCGTCACCATCATTTCGACCGGCACCTACACGTACACACCGACCCAAGCGGCACGAGAACAGGCCACGCAAACCCCGGGCCGGGAATCCGCCACGTTCGTCGTCAACGCCAACGACGGCGAAGCCACCGCAACCGTCACCGTCACCGTGCCCGTCGCACCGCTCAGTGCCGACCCGGGTGGGCCCCCCATCGACGTCTCCTTGCCCGGCACACCGTCAGGTATCTTCGCGAACACCGACCGCACCCACGCTGTCATCACCTCGTATGCCATCGAAGGGGACGGCAGCGAAACCACCTGGGCCGCCGTGGTCAACCTCGTCACCGGAGACCAGATCGGCAACACGATCACCTTGCCGGGGTTTCAGGCGGGCACAGTCGTGACCAACGATGGCACCCGGGCTTTGATCGTCACCTACGACGCCGATGCGACACGGGGCGTGGTGATCGATCTGGCCACAGGAACCCAGACAAGCCCCACGATCATGCTGGCCGGCGGGCCCACCTCCGTCCAGTTGAGTGATGACGGCGGCCACGCTCTACTGAGTGGCTACACCCGAGACGAGAACACCGGGGTCTACACCACCCACATCGCGGTCATCAATCTCGCGACCGGCACGCAGAAGGGATCCACCCTCACCTTCACCGGCGAATCATCCACCGTTCTTCCGGTGACCGCCAACGCAGACCATGTTCTGCTCAGCCTCAACTCATACGATGGGCGAACAAGCACGAACACGATGCGGGTCCGCGTGATCAACACCGCCACCGGCGCCCAGATCGGCAACGGCTTGGTCCTGACCGGCCACCAGGCACTAGGCGGGGCTCTGGTGAGCCCCGACGGCAGCCGCGCCGTGTTCTCCACAAGCCATACCACCAGCACAACCAACACCACTTCGGTCGCGGTAATCAACACCGCCACCGGCAATCAAGTCGGCAACACGCTGACGTTCAGCGGCTACGGCTATATGCAAATGAGCGACGATGGCAGCCGCGTCGTCGTCGCGACCACCGGGAAGGACGGCAACACTCAAGTGGCGGTTGTGAACACGGCTGCCGGCAGCGCCGTGCGCACCACCCTTCCCGGCGGGGTGTGGCGAGAACCGGCGTTCAGCGCCGATGGCACCCGCGTATTGGTCAACACCGTCGTCTACAGACTGTTCGGTAACAGTTACACGACCCGGCTCACGGTTTTCAATACCGGCACCGGTAAGCCGGTTGGCCTGGCCGTCGCCGTGGCGGGCCGCCCGATCTCGACGGTATCGACCCCGGATGGCACCCGGGCCGTCATCGTGACCGCGACAGTTGTGAACGTCTTTACATCCACCTATCGGGTGGTGGCTATCAACACCACCACCGGCAGGCAGGTCGGCACCACCCTCACCTTCTCCGGGGCCCAGCCGCCCACGGTCGAATTGAGCGCCGACGGCAGCAAGGCCCTGATCACAACCTTCACCAACGGCGTCCCCGAGGTGACAGTGATGCGGATTGTCTAGCGGCCGTTGCGGTTGCGCCGCGGCAGTATATTGGCCAGTTCATCACGACTTGCGGTGTCGGTCTTCGTCATGGCCCGGTAGATATGGCTCTCGACAGTCCGGACGGACAGCGTCAGCCGTTCGGCGATCGCCCGATTGGACAGTCCCTCACCGAGGAGCATCACGATCTCTGCTTCGCGGTCGGTCAGCGGCAGCTTTTCGGACGCCTGACGAAGCGCAGGAGTGCTGATGCCACATTGGGCCGCCAAAGCTTCCGCTCGCGCCGAGCATCCCAATGCCGACCCGCGTCTGTCTTGGCGTCGGTACGCGAGAGTAGCGTGGGCGGCCGCGTCGACCGCGGCGACGCGGTCGCCCATGTCCTCGAATTCCTCTGAGAGCGACGCGAGTTGCCCCGGATCGCCGACGCGCAGCGCAGCGGCGAACCGCGCCGCCAGACCCACCCGCGGGCCGTCGACCATCGACTCGAGTTGGTGCAACCGCGGCGCGCAGGTACGGTCACCGAACTGGGTCGCGGTTTGCAGACAGAGCACCTCTGACCCGAACTGTCCTTTGACCGAACATCTTTCGGCAGCCGCCAACACGTCGGCGATCCCCTCGCTGACGGCGCCCATGACCGGCGGCCAACCACGCCCGCGCGAGGCTCCGCTCGAAGTCCAACGACCGAAACCGGCGTTGCACCCTTTCGGCCAAGGCCAGCGCGTCGGCTGCCTCGGTTGTCGACCCGCAAAGCGCCAGCGTCGTCGCGTGAGGTAGGCGGTAGCGGTAGCCCCAACCCAGCGGATGCGACGTCGACAGCCCGTCGACCGCATACTCCAGCAGCGCGCTGGCGGTCTGCAGATCCCCGGCCCCGAGCGCGGCTCGACCTGCGATGGCCGCGCCGAGCAGTGAGGCCGCCCCCGGCAGATCTGCTGCCTGCTGACGGGTGCGCTCAGCCACCTCGAGCGCCCGGTTGACGTGCCCGGCCAGCAGCAACGCGCTCACTTCGGCGTCGGCAATGTTGAACCTCATGTGCGGGGCGTCAAGGGTTCGGGCGGCGACGGCATATCCGGCCTCGGCGCTGGAAACGGCCTCGGCCGAGCGCCCGGCATCTGCCGAGATCTGCACAAGAACCCAGGACACCTCCGTTCCGACGACAGGAAGGTCCTTCAGCGCAAGGTGTTTGGATACCTCGGCCGCCCGGTCGGGGTGATCCGTGGCGAACCAGTAGACGGTGAGGAACGCGTCGACGTAAGCGCGAGCTTCCAACGTTGTGCGGCGCGCTGCCTCGTCGATGATCCCTTTGGCTCTGCCGGGTTTGCCGAGCGCCCACAGCATGTTGCTGGACCGCAGAAACGCCAACTTGGCACGGTCGCGGTCGGTCAGTTGGTCGGCACAGATGCCGGCGAGCACATTCTCCGCGTCTTCGCCACGGCCCAGCCACGACAACGCGTGCGCGCGGACGAAATTGGGTTCAGGTTCCGCACCGGCCTTGCGCGCCGCTTCGGCGATGCGATCGGCGAGCGTCAGTTCCCCCAGCCACACCGCGCCGTGCGCCGCCTTGGTGAGCAGGTCCGGGTCCGGGGTGAGGTCAGATTCGGTGCTCAACGCCGCGCGGCGCACGACGCCTCGGATGTCGTCGGGATGAGCCGAGGCCGCGAGTTCCGTTGCGATCAGGCCACGAAGCCGTCGCAGCCGACTTTGCGGTGCGCGCCTGCGACGCACTTCGCCGTACAACGGATGGGCCACCCGCGCTTCGATACCGTCCCCCGCTGCCTCCAGGGTGATAAGGCCGCGGGTTTCGGCCTCCTCAACGGCGGCCGCGTCGGTGATCCGGGCCAGGGCAGCGAGGTCGATCGGTTCCCCGACGGCTACGACGTCGACCACATCGCCAACCGCCGCCGGCAGGTTTCCGATGCGGGACTCGACCAACTCGACCAACCCCGGCGGCATGACGGGATCACCGATCCAGCACCAACGCATGTTCTCCCGGACCAGTCGGCCGCCTGCGACCTCCTGCTCGACGATATTCTGCAGATACAACACGTTGCCGCGCGTCAGCCGCCACAACCGTCGCGCGGCCTCGGCATCCACCCGCCCCTTCAGCGTCGCCGATAGCAATGCGGTCGTTTCGTCCAGGGACAGTGGTTCGAGGTCGATGCGGTCGAACCGGCTCTTTGTCCATATCTGCTGTATCGCAGGCGGAATCGGCTCACCGTCGCGAACGGTGAGGATGACCTTTGCCGCGCCCCGCACCACGATCTGATGCAGGACGAAGGTCGAAAGATCATCGAGCAGGTACACGTCGTCGACGCCGAGAACCACCGTAGCCGTCGTCGACGTGGCGGTCAGCGAATCGATCACCCCGTGCAGCAACGCGAAGGTGTCGGTGACGTCGCGCGTGGCCCACGCCGTGAAGGCGCCAAGCGGAATCGAGCGCGCCGACGCCGCCCCTGCCGTCCAGCGCGTCTCATAGACGGTCGGCGGAAGGGTCGACAGCGCCTCGCGGGCGATGCGCGTCTTTCCCGCGCCCTGCGCACCGCAGATGAGCACTCCGCAGGCATCCGGGGCCGAGATGGCGGCCTCGATGGTCCGCATCTGTTCGGTGCGGCCGATGAACGGCCACCTCAACCCCACCCACAGAGCCTAGAAGCGGCGCAACCGCTTCGCGCGGCATTCCCCGACTTCAGCCTCAGCGCTGTCTAGCGGCCCTTCTTGACCTTGAGCACCTGTTTGCGCAGACCGTCGGTGGCCGCTTCGAGACCGCCCTTCATCGCGCGCTTGAGCACGAAACCCGGGATCGGCACCGCCGGGTCGACGGTGATCTCGAAGCGCACCTTGGTCTTGTCACCGTCGGCAGTGAGGGTGTACGACGCGCTCTGCGTTCTGAGCTGGCTGGATTCGAGCAGCGTCCAACTCGCGCTGTTGTCGGTCCAGGAGTACTGCACGACCTGTTCGTCGGAGATGCCCATGGTCTTCAACTTCAGGCGTACCCGGCCCGGCCGGCCGTCGGCGTCGCGGTCGAGCACCTCCGCGCCCTGGTGTTGTGACGACCAGTCCGGCGCGGACTCCACGTCGGCGATGACGTCGAGGATTTCGGCGGGGCTCGCCTCGATCACGACCTCGCGGGAATCCTTGGTGGCCATGTCCAGACCCTATCCCGGTTACGGTTGGCGGCATGGAGCTTTGGGATTTGGCAGCCCGCGAACGCATCAGAGACACGCTGGCGCGGTACAACTGGTCCGGTGATGCGATGCGACTCGACGACCTCGCTGGCGCGTTCTGTGAGGACGGCGAACTGGAGGTGCGGGGCTCCGAACCGGTGAGCGGCCGTCGCGCGATCGTCGACTTTCTCGGCGGTGCCGTCGCAGCCCCGAGCGCGGCAGCGGAGACGTCGAGCGTCAAACGCATCGTGCGGCACAACGTGGCGAACATCAGCTTCACCGAAGTGACACCGCAACAGGCGCGCGTGGCATGTTATTTCACCGTTTTCACCGAGATCGGCATCGACCATTTCGGCCGCTACCGCGACGTTTTCGTGCCCGTCGACGGCGACTGGCTGATCCGTCATCGCTTTGTCTCCACCGACTGGAGCGCACCGAATTCGACGATGGCGCGCTGATGCTGCGCCTCGCGAGGTGTACATGAGGGCTGTGGTCCGGGCATCGATCACGACCCTGGTGTGCAGTTCGCGAGATCAGAGTCGCGTCGCGGCGGCGTGCCGGGAGTCGCGGACGCTGAATCTGGGTATTCGGCGCTCATGAAGAAGGACAACCCCGACACCGTCGAAACCAATGCCGGCCCGCCCGACACCGACGACGACGTGCTGAGCGACCCCGGGCTGGGCAACGAGGACCGCGCCGACTGGTCCGACGAAGGCGGCGCGACTCCGAGCGGACCCGCCGAGGACACCGACGACGGCTAGAGCGAGTCCGCCAAGGCCGACAGTGTATCGGCGGCAGTGTGTTTCGGCGTCCACCCGAGCCGTGACTTCGCCTTGGCGGTGTCCATCACCACCGACGTCCGCCCGATGTGCAGCCACTCCAGCGCCGACGGCACGAACGGCAGCCGGGCGACCACCTCCGACGCGGCCGTCACAGTGACATGGGGAACCCGCACCGGCCGGGCTCCCAGCGCCGACGCCATCTGCGACACGGATAACACGCCGTCACCGGCGATGTTGTAGGCACCCGGTGGCGCAGACGTGGTGGCGGCCAGTGTGATTGCGCTCGCGACGTCATCGTGGTGGACCAGCTGCAGCGGCGTTCCGGGATCCGGAAACGGGGGCTTCAACAGCGGCAGGGCCTGCGGAATCCGCCTGATCGGCCCGGGTAACTGGTTCCACGGCATCGCGTCGGCCAGCGCCGGCGCCTTCGGGCCCGCGACGATGCAGGGCCGCAGCACGTAAACCTCGAGATCGGAGCCCGCGGTGACCTCCGCCAGCGTGGCCTCACACGCTGCCTTCTGCGCGGAGTAGTAGTGCTCAGGTGACCCCCGCGCAGGCACGTCCTCGGTGATGGGCACCGGGTTGTCGGAGTGATAGCCGTAGGCGGCGACTGACGAGGTGTACACCAGCCGTCGCGGCCGCTGCGCTGCCACAGTCGCCTCGAACACGTTGCGGGTGCCTTGGAGGTTGACGCGGGCGCTTTCCTCCCGCGAACCCATGATGATGAACGCCAGGTGCACAACCACGTCGGCGCCGGCAACCAGGGCGTCAACGGCATCGCGGTCCAAGATATCGCCTTGCTGATAGCGCGCCTTGGTCCATCCGTGTGCCGCCGGATCGAAGGGGCGGCGCGCCATCCCGATGATCTGTTCGACGTCGGGATGGGCTTCCAGCGCCTCGACCGCCGAGAGCCCGATCTCCCCGGTCGGTCCGGTGACGGCCACTGTCAGTGCCATGCGGGAAGACGTTCCCCGTCGAGACGCATCCGAAACGGCCGCCGCGGCGCCTGTGCGTCAGAGCGCGTCGGCCAGCGCCGCCAGCGCCGCGTTGTAGCCGGGAATGAACGTGATACCGGGCCCGCCGTGGCATCCGGCACTACCCAGGTACAGCCCGTCGATGGGAATGGGTTGGTCCACATAGCCTTTCGGGCCGGGCCGGTTGGGGCCGATCTGGTCTGGGTGGATCAGCCCGTGGCAGTAGTCCCCGCCGGGTGCGCCGAACATGGTGCCCATGTGTCTGGGTGTGAACGTGGTGTGCCGGGTGATGAGGCTTTCGAAGTTCGGCGCCAACCGGGTGATCTTCTCGATGACGCGTCGGCCCATCTCGACCTTCATGTCGCCGTAGCTGGCCTGCGCTTCTTCGATGGGGAACCACAGCGAGAACGCCGAGGCCGCGTGTTTACCCGGAGGGGCCAACCCCGGGTCGTTGACCGACGGGATCTGCAGCGCGATGGCGGGATCGGCCGGCACGATGCCACGGCGGCAGTCCTCCCACTGCTGTTGCAACTCCTCGGGCGTGCTGAAGATACCGATGTTCGATTGCATCGTCGGGTCGTTGAGCAGTTCGTATGGCGCCGCGAACTTCGGGATGCCGTCGAGCGCGAAGTGCATCTGCAGGTAGCTGCCGCGGTGGTCGATGCGAGAGAACCGTTGGCGCACATCGTCGGGCACGGCGGCCGGGGTGATCAGTTCGGTGAGCGTGAAGTCCGGTGCGATGGCGGAGACGACGACGGGTGCGGTGATGGTCGAGCCGTCCTCGAGGCGCACGCCGCTGACCCGGCCGTCGACGACGGTGATCTCCTCGACCTTGCTGCGCAGCCGCAACTCGCCGCCGTTGGTGGTGAAGACCCCGCACAGATGTTGGGTGAGCGCGCCGATGCCGCCGCGCACTTTCTTGACCAGCAGTGCGTTCTCGTCCGGCACGGCGAACCCGTACGCCAGGGCCGCGGCGGTGCCGGGTGTGGCAGGTCCGCGGTAGGTGGTGTTGCACGCCAGCAATGCGAGCATGCCGCGCAACGCGCCGTGCTTCTCGCGGTCGGGCAGATACCGGTCGACGACGTCGGTGACCGACCCGAACAGCATGTCGGTGATCGCCGACCGCTCGAATTCGTTTGTGGCGCAGGTATACATCTCGTCCAGCGTCTTGGGCTGCTGGCCGGCATCAAAGCGGCCCAACGCCCGCGTCGGCGCCTGGCACCACGCCATCAGCCCGGCCATTCCGTTGACGGCTTCCGCGCCGTGCACCTCGTTCACGTGGCCCATCAGCTGGATTGGGTCGGTGTAGTAGACGAACGGCTCGTCGCCGACGCCGCGCAGCGACACCGACATCACATCCAGGTCGACGGTCGGTAGTTCGTCCAGCCCCAGTTCCCGGCTCACCGTCGCCGACGTCGGGATCTGCACCGAGCCGGCGATCTCGAACTGGAACCCGTCGAACAGCTCGACAGTGGACGCCATGCCCCCGGCGTAGAGCTTGGCGTCCAGGCATAGCGTGCGCCGGCCGGCCTTCTGCAGCAGGGTTGCCGCAGTCAATCCGTTGTGACCTGCGCCGATGACGATCGCGTCGAAGTCGGTCATGGGCTGAGGTTGGCACGCAACCCGATGTTTTGTCAATATTGACAAAACTTGCTCGTCAGATGGCGTCGCCGATACCGGACCGCAGCGTTTCCAGCGCCTCCCGGCACAGCCGCGCCAGTTCGGGCAGCGAGTTCTCACGGCCGCTGTAACCGACCATCCAGACCTCCATCGCGCCGAACACCGCGGCCGCGATGCACCGGGCGGTGACGGTGATGCGCATGCGCTGGTCGGTGCCGGGTGCCGGCGCGTCGTCCCGAATGAGGTGGTCCTCGATGGCGTCGGCGAACTCGGTCTCGACTTGCCGCATGTGCCGGACGATGCGATCGGAGTCGAGTTCTTGGGCACGCAGGGCCGCGGTGCGCACCACCGCCCAGTCGTCGTACGGCGACGCCATAATCGCCGCGAGCACGGATTCGATGAGCGGCTCGTCGGGTGCGCGTGCCGCCAGCGCGGCCCGAAACCACTGCAGCCCTGCGTCATAGTCGGCGAAAAGCAGGTCGTGCTTGGAGGCGAAGTGGCGGTAGAAGGTGCGCAGCGAAACCCCGGCGTCAGCGGCGATCTGCTCTGCGGAGGTGTCCTCGACGCCCTGGGCGAGAAACCGGACGAGGGCGGCCTTGCGCAGCGCTTCACGGGTGCGCTCACTGCGCGCGGTCTGGGCTGGCCGGGCCATCTGGGTAAGCTACCGCAGACCAACTATGTCAATATTGACAAAACTTCGGCGTTTGGTGGGAGACTCCCCGTCATGGTTTCGCTCCTTGTGCACGCGGTGCTGGGTATCGCTGTCGTCTGGTTCATCATCGCCTCCAACCCCAAGATCTTCGGTCGCCCGCCTGACGGGCCGCGGTTCTCCGCCGTCGAAATCGTCTTCTGGGCAGTCGGTCTCGTGTCGATTCCGCTGTTGTGGTACCACAACATTCAGTTCGTCAACGAGTACGCGACCGCGGGGTCCAACCCGATTTGGGGCCCGGGGAGCTGGCAGGAGTTCATCGCGCTCGGCTACACGAACCCGGCGGCCAGTTCGGCCAGCGCGGACTACACGATCATCAACGTGATCCTGCTGCCGCTGTTCACGATCATCGACGGACGGCGCCGCGGGATCCGCCATCCGTGGTTGTTCTTCGTCTCGAGCCTGTTCACCAGCTGTGTCTTCGCCTACGCGTTCTACTTCGCCACGATGGAGCGCCAGCGTCGTCACCAGTTGGCCGCTGCGGAGCTCAGTTCGCCTGCCTGACCGCTGCGGCGGCCGTAGGGTGCGACCTATGACCGAAGACCTGCGGCAGCGCCGTCTCGAGGTGATCCGCGAGCACATGGACACCGAGGTGACCAAGGAATTCGACCGGACGTTGGCGACGTTCAGATCCGGTTCCGAAGGGCATCCGCACTACGAGATCATGGCCACCGGACAGGTTTTCGACGGTGACGACGAGGTCATGGGCTACTACCGGACCACCCGCACCGCATTTCCCGACCAGCGCCACGACAATGTGCGCTATCACGTCGCCGACGACACCGTGATTGTCGAGTTCGACTTGCTGGGAACCAATCTCGGCGAGTTCTACGGTCTGCCGCCGACCGGTAAGGCGTTTCGGGTGCCGATCGCCGCGGTCTTCTTCTTCGACGGTGACCGCATCGTCAACGAGCGGATCTACTTCGACTCGGCGAGCTTGGTCTCCCAGATCGGTCGGGCCGAACTGCTGTCGCTGGTCGGGACTGACCAACTGTGAGGGTTCACCACCTCAACTGCGGGACCATGCATCCGCCAGGCTGCCCTGAACTGGTCTGCCATGTGCTGCTGGTGGAGACCGACAACGGTCTGGTGCTTGTCGACAGCGGATACGGGTTGGCCGACTGCGACGATCCGCGCCGCCGCATCGGCCCGATCCGCCATCTCATCAGACCGGTGTTCGACCCCGGAGAAAGCGCCGTCCGCCAGATTCAGCGGCTGGGCTTTGCGCGCGACGACGTGCGCCACATCGTCTTGACACACCTCGACATCGACCACATCGGCGGCATCGCCGATTTCCCGCAGGCCATGATCCATTGCACCGCAGCAGAAGCGCTCGGAGCGATACACCGGCCTTCGCTGCGTGAGCGGATGCGCTTCCGGCCGGTGCAACGCAGTCACGGCGCCACCATCGTGGAGCACGAACCCGACGGGGAGGGCTGGCGCGGTTTCGCTGCGGCCAAGCCGCTGACGGACATCTCGGCGGGGATCGTGTTGGTCTCGATGCCCGGGCACACCCGCGGTCACGCCTGCGTCGCTGTTGATGCCGGCAACCGCTGGCTGTTGCACTGCGGTGACGCCTTCTTTCACCGCGGCACCGTCGACGGCAGCACGCACGGCCCGCGCGCGCTTCTCACCTTCGAGAAGGCGGTCGCATACGAACGTAAGCGCCTGCGCGACAACCACGCTCGGCTGGCCGAGCTCTACCGGCGCGGCGAGCAGGACCTGGTGCTGGTCTGTGCACACGACACGGAGATGTTCGAACACGCGCGAGCCACCGCGACGTGATGTCTTACGAGGCTTTGCGTCGACGCTGCATCCACTTCAGCGCGTCGTAGTAACGGGTCGGCGCCAGCCGCCCAAGCAGGTCGAACATCTGGGCGTCGGGCCCGACGAGGATCCGCGCCTTACCCGCCTCCACCCCGCGATGGATGGCTTCGGCGGCGCCGTCGGGTTTGGTCATCGTGATGGCGGCGAAGTCCTCTGCCATCTGCTCCTGGGTACGACCGCGGCCCTCGGGATCCTTGCGGTAACGGGCGTTGCGCACGATGTTGGTGTCGACGCCGCCCGGATGCACGGTGACCGCGCTGACCCCGGTGCCGCGCAACTCCTGGCGCAGCGCTTCGGTGAACCCGCGCACCGCGAATTTCGCTGAGCAGTATGCGCTTTGGCCCGGCATACCGACGAGACCGAAGACGCTGGACGTGTTGACGATCACGCCTTGGTCCTGCTCGACGAGGATCGGCAGGAACGCTCGCGTGCCGTTGACCACACCGCCAAAGTTGATGTCCCAGAGCCACTGATCGTCCTCGGGCACCGCGTCGAGCACGGTCGAGTTCACCGACACACCGGCGTTGTTGAACACCGCGCCGATCGGTTGTGGCGCCCATTGCCGAACCTGGTCGGCGAAGTCGCGTTGGGCCGCCGCATCACGCACGTCGAGCACCCGCAGCAGTGTGGGCCCGCTCAACGAGGCCTCGGTCTCCTTCAGGCCTTGTTCGTCGACGTCGGCGATCGCCACCGGACAGCCGTGCGCGGATAACCGCTGCGCCAGCGCGCGGCCGATGCCCGAGGCGGCGCCGGTGATGACCGCGGTACGACCGCTGATCGTGATGCGACGTTTGCCCATATCTCCCCCTGCGTGCAGTCTCCCAGGTAGCGCAAAGGTACGTGTTAGTACCGACGTTGACAAGGCGACGGCTCAGTTGGTCTGTGCGGCGGGCGCGAGAAGCGCGATCGATGCCTGGACGGCCTCGTCGGCGATGTCGATCATCCGACCGCCCTCTTCCACGGTGATGGCGACCAACTCGCGCAGCCCGCCGAGCAGCATAATGCTCCGCTGGCGTGACACGGGTCCGATGCCCGCGGCGCGAAACTCACCGGTGTCGCCAAGAGTGTGAATCATCGCGATGAAGTTCTCCATCGCTTCACGTTGCAGGGCGCGCGCAGCGCTGCCGAGCGAGGGTACGTCGCGTATCCAGCTGAGCGTCAGCGCGGCCCGGGACTCCCCGGAGGCGATCCAGGCTTCGATGGCCTGGCGCACCTGGGTGCGCCACGGAGCCCCGGGGTCGACCGCGGCGGCGATCTGGGACACCTGGTCGGCGTTGGCTTCCGTCAACAGCGCGACCAAGCAGGCGTCCCTACTCTCGAAATGCTCGTAGAAGGTGCGCCGCGACGTCTTGGCGCGGCGCACGATGTCGGCCACGGTGGTCTTGGGGTAGCCCTCGTCGGCGATGCACTCTTCGAGGGCGTCGAGCAATCGCTGCCGGAAATCGGCGGTCGTCACGCTACCCATTCTGGTGGCCAGGGCCGGGATCGAACCGGCGACCTTCCGCTTTTCAGGCGGACGCTCGTACCAACTGAGCTACCTGGCCGGATGGCACCGGTCGGCGAAAAACCGATATGCCCGCCGTTCTGGCGACCCTGACGGGACTCGAACCCGCGACCTCCGCCGTGACAGGGCGGCGCGCTAACCAACTGCGCCACAGGGCCTTACTCTGCGACTCCCATCGTACGTAGGTCGCGTGTACCCCCTACGGGATTCGAACCCGCGCTACCGCCTTGAAAGGGCGGCGTCCTAGGCCGCTAGACGAAGGGGGCCAGCCGAATCTCTCCGGGGTACTCACAACGCCATGTCGTTGGGAGCCTCGATAGCTTAGGGTACCTGCACCCCAATCCTCAAACTGTTGAGGCTGCTCTCAACGCCACGGAGACTTGTCGGTCGGTAGTGCGATCCTCATCACATGTCCCGGCACACCGCATTCCGTTTCTGTCTCGACCCATCGGTCGAGCAGAGCGAAGTGTTGGCCCGGCATGCCGGAGCGGCCCGCTTCGCGTTCAATCAGTGTCTAGCGATGGTGAAGACCGCGATCAACCAACGCAGGACGAGTACCAGCGTCGATGTGCCGTGGACAGGCTTCGATCTGATCAACGCGTTCAACGCGTGGAAGATGACCGAAGACGCTGGCAGGGTCATCGCAGTCGGCAGAGATGGCGAGGCAGAGGTGGCGGTGACCGGACTGCTCTGGCGACGTGAAGTATGTCAGGAGGTATTCGAAGCAGCGGCAGTCGACCTCGGGAAGGCACTGAAAGCCTGGTCCGACTCACGGTCAGGCAGGCGAAAAGGCAGACGAGTCGGATTTCCGAAGTTCAAGAAGAAGGCCAGCGGGACGGCGTCGTTCCGGGTGCGTAACAGGCACCGCGAAGGCCGTGCGCCGGCGATCCGAGTCGGCGACAATGGCCGACACCGTTCGGTCACCCTGCCAGGCATCGGGCAGATCAGCGTGCATGACGACACCCGCCGCTTACGGCGCATGCTTTCCAAAGACCGCGCCAAGATCGTGTTCGCCACCGTCAGCCGGCGCGGTGGCCGCTGGTGGGTGTCGTTGAGCGTGGCGGCCGCCCATCTCCACCCCACCGCCACGCACCCGGCCCGTGACCCAGACGACGACGCCGGATATGTCGGTGTCGATCTGGGCTTGTCAGTATTCATGGTCGCCGCGACCACCGAAGGAAAGGAAGTTGCCCGAATCGCCGATGCCCCCAAAGCACTCGTCGCCGGGCTGGTACGGCAACGACGGTTGGCGAAAGCGTTGTCACGCAAGCAGAAGGGGTCACGGAACCATCACGAGGCCGCCGCCAAGTTGGCGCGGCATCACCAACATGTCGCGAACGTACGCCGACATTTTTTGCATCAGGTTTCCAACGCGCTGGTCAAGACACACGATCGGCTCGTCATCGAAGACCTGAACGTACGAGGAATGCTGGGCAACCACCGGCTGGCCCGCGCCATCGCCGACGCAGGTTGGGCCGAATTCGCCCGGCTGGTGCAGTACAAACAGGCCTGGCGGGGCGGCACCGTTGCCGTCGCCGACCGCTGGTATCCATCCAGTCGGCTATGTCCGGCATGCGGGCGCATCCGGAGCGATCTCACGCTTGCCGATCGAGTGTTCACCTGTGATTGCGGGCACTCCGCCGACCGCGACTGCAACGCCGCGGCGAATTTGGCTCGCTGGGGTCAGGCTCACCATGGCTCTCATCGATCCCCGGACCCCCAAGCAGGAGGCCGGGCTATCAACGCCCGCCGACGGGCCCGCGCCGACCGGCACTCCACGCGTGCCGTTAGAGCGAGGCCGAATGACGCGGGAACCGACGTTCAGCCAGCCCTCCTGGCCTGAACCGACGACGCCCGAGAAGGGCGATGCCAACACAGAAGTAGATGTTGAGCATGCTTCATAGCTCAGTGGTAGCCGCTGCGACTCGTCTTTATTGAGCCAGGGCGTGCGCAACCATGGCAATACCTCCGCTAGAGTGGCTCGCGCCCCCGTAGCTCACTCGGAAGAGCAGCGGACTTTTAATCCGCGGGTACGGAGATCGAAACTCCGCGGGGGCACCATTCGCTCGACACCCGAACCGGTGCCCGGGAGGTAAGAAACAAGAGCACACGGTTCTTGCTACTGAGGCCGACAAGCTCATGGCTTACCTCGGCCTCACTGACTGAGCGTCACCAGGTCCAGTCCTCGTCGGCGGTTTCCTCAGTGCGGCCGATGACGTAGGCGCTACCGCTGCCCGAGAAGAAGTCGTGCGTTTCCAGGCTGCCGGGATCGAGCTGGGCCATGATTTCGGGCGCCACCTCGCAATCGTCGGCCGGGAACAGCGGGTCGTAGCCGAGGTTGCGCAGCGCCTTGTTCGCGTTGTAGCGCATGAACGCCTTGACGGCCTCGGTGACGCCCATCTGGTCGTAGAGATCCTGGGCGTAGTCGACCTCGTTGTCGTAGAGATCCATCAGCAGCGAATAGGCGTACTCATGCAGTTCCGCACGACGCTCGGGCGATTCGTGTTCGATGGCGCGCTTGAACTTGTAGCCGATGTAATACCCGTGGACCGCTTCGTCGCGGATGATGAGCCGGATGATGTCGGCGGTGTTGGTCAGCTTTGCCCGCGCCGCCCAGTACAGCGGCAGGTAGAACCCCGAATAGAACAAGAAGCTCTCGAGCATGACCGAGACGATCTTCTTCTTGAGCGGGTCGTCGCCCCGGTAGTAGTCCACGAGCAGCTGCGCCTTGCGCTGTAGGTGCGGGTTCTCTTCCGACCAGCGAAACGCCTCGTCAATCTCCCTGGTAGAACACAGCGTTGAGAAAATCGAGCTGTAGCTCTTGGCGTGCACGGCCTCCATGAAGATGAAGTTGCCCAGCACCGCCTCTTCGTGCGGGGTGACGGCGTCCTCGATCATC
Organism: Mycolicibacterium sp. XJ879; assembly: GCF_053483935.1. Taxonomy (NCBI): domain Bacteria; kingdom Bacillati; phylum Actinomycetota; class Actinomycetes; order Mycobacteriales; family Mycobacteriaceae; genus Mycobacterium; species Mycolicibacterium sp. XJ879. Next base: position 60,903 of record NZ_JBEFTH010000006.1, on the reverse strand, counting down.
TCGACATCGCCGACGGTGCCTTGAATCGTGTCGAGCAGCGTCAGCCCGGTGAACACTCGGATGACCACCTGCTGCTCGTTCGGCGTCAGCGTGTTCCACGCCGGAACGTCGTTGGACAGCGGAATCTTTTCGGGCAGCCAGAAGTTGGTGGTGACACGGTTCCAGACGTGAAGGTCGCCTTCATCCTGGATGTCGTTCCAGTTGACAGCGCGTACGCGGTCAATCACTTTGGTGCTCAATACATTTCCTCCTAGCCCACACGAAGCGATGATGCGGCCCCGAGCCCGCGCCGCGTCCAACTGTATCCGCTCCGCCGCGGCGTCGTCGGCAGATCGTAGCCGTGTCTGCTGATCTGACCTATGGGGCTATACGCCCGAAATCCGATGGTTTTCTTCGGATTTCCTGATCGTCTGCTTACTTACCCTTGACGTTGAGAATCTGTCGAAGCTCGGCGTCGATGGTCACCATCGACTCGGCGTCGCGCATCACGACGTCGATCGGCTTGTAGGCGTCGGGGATCTCGTCGACCCAATCGGCGCCGGGCCGGTACTCGATACCCTTCATCCGCTTGTCGAGGTCTGCGGCGGTGAACAGCTTGCGCGCCTTGGTACGCGAGTAGCGCCGCCCCGCGCCGTGGGGTGCGCTGCACAGCGCTTCGGGGTTGCCCTTGCCGGTCACGACATACGACCGGGTGCCCATCGAGCCCGGGATCAGGCCGCGCACGCCCCCGCGCGCGTCGATGGCGCCCTTGCGGGTCAGCCAGACCTCGCGGCCGCCGTGGACCTCGCGCTGGGTGTAGTTGTGGTGCGTGTTTATGCGCTCCACCTCGAAGTCGGCGTACCACCGCGCCATCGGGTCAGCGGCGCCGGCGATGTCGTTGCGGGTCCAGCGGGCGAAGGCCTGAGCGAAACGGTCCATCATTTCGCCGCGGTTCAACAGCGCGAAGTGCTGCGCCCAGCGCAGCTCGCGGATGTATTCGTCGAACGCTGCGGTGCCTTCAGTCAGGTACGCCAGGTCACGATGCGGCAGCGCGACAGAGTGTTTCGCGCAGATCTCTTGCGCCTTGCGAATGTGCTTCTGGGCGATCCGGTTGCCGACACCACGCGAGCCGCTGTGCAGGAACGCCACACCTGATCAGAATCGTCGAGGCACAGCTCGATGAAATGGTTGCCGCCGCCGAGGCTGCCGAGCTGCTCACGCCACTTCGGCGAGTGCGACAGGTCGACGTCCTCGCGCCGGGCCTTCTCCTCGAGCTCGCTGATGCGCTGCTGCGTGAACTTGTACCGGCCGAGGCGGCGGTTGTACTTGCCAGCGCTCATCGGGATCGCCGATTCAAGCGAGCTTCGCAACATGGCCGGGTTCAGCCCGGCGATACGCTTGGCGTCAAACGTGGTGCGCGCAGCGATCATCCCGCAGCCGATGTCGACGCCGACGGCGGCGGGGATCACCGCGCCGTCGGTCGGGATGACCGTGCCGACGCTGCTGCCCTTGCCGAAGTGCGCATCGGGCATCAGCGCGACGTGCGGGTAGACGAACGGCATCGAGGCCGTCTGCTTGGCCTGCTCGATGGTCTGGTCATCCACCTCGCTGGCAAAGTTGACGAGCCGGTCGGTAACCGTCGCTGTCATAAAATCCTCCTGGTGCTGGCGTAGCGCCATGCGGCCAATGTCGCGGATGTGATCGTCGCCTCCAGCGACTTCAGTCGTCGTCGCCGCCCCTCGGCCCCCTCGACCCGTCCGGACCCTTTGGCCCCCTTGGTCCTTTGGGACCTCGCCCGTTCTCGCCGCGGTCATTCCAGGGAGGTCCCTGCTCGACTTGCGCTGGTACGGGCGACGGCGGTGGCGGCAGCACCGACGGCGACGGGGTGGTGGGCACGGTCGTGCTGGTGCTGGCCGGGGTCGGTGTCGGCGGGCGCGACGCCGACTCGGCGATCACCGCGGCCAACGTGACCACCACGGCGACCAGCGCCGCGGCCACCCCGAGAAGCACCCCGGTGCGGTTTCGCGCAGCGGGCGGGCGCACCGCCATCGTCGTCGGCGGAGGCAGCGGCGCGGCCAGGACCTTGGTGGGTGGACGCTTTCCCGCGGGCGGCTCGAACCGGCCCGCCAGGCCCGCGCGCATCGACGGCGCGCTGGTGAACCGCCACCCCGGGTCAGGCGCCATCGCCCGCTCCACGACCGCTGCCAGCACGGGTTGCACGTCCGGGCGCAGCGCCGCGAGCGGTACCGGTGCGCTCTCCGCGATGGCGCGCGCCAACTCCGCGAAGTTCTCCTGGGGGAAGGCCCTGCGGCCGGTCAACGCCTCGTAGCCGACGACACCCAGCGCGTAGAGGTCGTCACACGCCGTCGCGGACGCACCGTTGATCCGCTGCGGGCTGAGATAGGCCATGGTGCCGACGATCTGACCGGTCATCGTGTCGGGGGTCGCGGCGCTCTTGGCGATGCCGAAATCGGCGACCTTGGTATGGCCGGATTCGGTGAACAGGATGTTGGCCGGTTTGATGTCGCGGTGCACGATTCCGGCGGCGTGCGCCGCGGTCAGGGCCGACAACACGTCGTCGAGGACGGACTGCACCTGCGGCTGTGCAAGCGGCCCGCGGGCGATCATGTCCGCCAGCGTGTGCCCCGACAGCCGCTCCATCACGATGTAGGGGGTGCCGTCCTGCTCGCCGCTGTCGTGCACGGCGACGATGTGCGGATGGCTGAGCGCTGCGGCTGCTCGGGCCTCGTGTTGGAAGCGCTCGCGGTTGACCGGGTCGGCCAGGAACACCGGGTGCAGCAGCTTTATGGCGACCGGTCGGTCGAGGCGACTGTCCCAACCGTCGTGCACTTCCGACATGCCGCCCCGACCCAGGACGCTGCGCAGTTCGTACCGGCCGCCAAGAACTTCTGGCGCCTGCATACCGGTAAAGCTAGCCATCCAACGGCTGGCGCAAACCTTCGGGTGGTCAGACCTTGGGGCTGTAGTAGTGCGGGTTGTCGCGGTACTCGACCGGCGGCAGGTTGCGCGCCGGCGTCTCCACCAGCGGCGCATCTGCAGGCAGCCGCCCGTGTGCGCGGTCCCAGGCAGTTCGTTTACGGGGGTGCATCAACACGCGCTTGGGCAGCAGCTTGCTGATCCGGTAAACCATGTTGCCGAACTGCCGGTGTAGCCACGCTTGGCGCGGCGACCAGGTGTAGCCCATCAACTCGCGCACCGGCGGGTCATACAGCCCCACGGCGAAGAAAGTCAGGACCCGCTGCATGACCTTCAGGTTGAGCCGCCACGCCCAATCGGGCACCCATTGCAGCGAGGGGTGCTTGGGCATCGTGGACAAATCCATGACTTCTCTTGCCGCCCAGTTGTTTTCTAGAACGTTGTGACACATGTGGTCCCAGTACTCCTGGAATTCCTCCCAGGTTTTGGGCACCGGCCGCATGCTCATCCCGTACATCCGGTACCACTGGACGTGCTCATCGAACAGCTGCCGCTTCTGGTCTTCGGTGAGCCCGCCGCCGAGCCATTCGGCGGCCAACAGCGTCGACTTGAAGAACGTGGCGTGCGCCCAGTAGAAGACGTCGGGGTTCAGCGCGTTGTAGCGACGCCCCTGGTCGTCGACGCCCTTGATGCCGATGTGGTAGTCGCGCACCTGCGCCCCGGTGCGCGGTGCGCGGTCGCCGTCGAACACCACACCGCCGATCGGGTAGACCGACCGAAACAGCCGCGGCATCCGCTCCCGAAAGAAGATCGAGTGCTGTTCCACGGCCGCGCCCAACTGCGGGTGCATATTTTGCATCGAACCCGCCCAGGGCCCCTGCAGCATGCCGGTCCACTGCCCGAAGTACTTCCACGTCAGCGAATCGGGCCCCAGCGGCTCCGGCAGGGAGTCATATCCCCCGCTGGTCACCGGGCAGCCAGCCGCCAGCTCTGCTGACTCGTCCCCCTGCCCTGTGTGCGGGTGGTGTCCCCAGGACACCGGGCGTGCATCGGACGTATCTTGAGTCACTGAAGAGCTTCCCATCCAGTCAGAGAGTAAATTCTGACTACAGGCGTTGTCAGCGACGAGCTTAGGAGGGATGTGGCCTCGGGTCAACGACGCGGTCGATGGTCCGGCGTTCCGCTGCGGGACCGTCAAGCGCTGCGCCGCGACGAACTCATCTCCGCCGGGTCGGCTCTGCTGGGCAGCGCGGACGGCCCGGCGCTCACCGTGCGCGCGGTCTGCCGGGCCGCTGGGCTGACCGAACGCTACTTCTACGAGAGCTTCGCCGATCGTGACGAGTTCGTTCGTGCGGTCTACGACGATGTGTGCGCGCGGGCGATGTCCACGCTGACGACCGCCGAGACCCCTCGCGAGGCGGTCGAGCGCTTCGTCGAGTTGATGGTCGACGATCCGGCGGGCGGGCGCGTGCTGCTGCTGGCACCGGAAGTGGAGCCGGTGCTGGTCCGCTCCGGCGCCGAATGGATGCCAAACTTCATCGAGCTGCTGCAGCAAAAGCTCACCCGTATCACCGAACCCGCGCTGGCGGCCATGGTCGCCACCGGGCTGATCGGTGCGCTCACCGCGCTTTTCACCGCGTACCTCGACGGTCGGCTGACCGCGACCCGCGAACAGTTCATCGACTACTGCGTCGGAATGCTGGTCGGCCGGGTACCGAGCTACTGACCGCTACTCGTCGGGCGTGACGACCGCCGCGAGTTCCTGCTCTTCGGTGTCGGCGGCTTCCTCCTCGGCGTCGGACTTGGCCGCCCGGCCCAACGGATGTTGCACCGATGCACCGGGATTCGTCTCCGATGCGTACGCGCCGGCGCAGTTCAACGCCACCATCATCTCGCCATCGGAGTGCTCGAAGTTGTCTCCGACTCCACGGAGGAACGACGGTGCCCATGCGGCGGTGACGATGCAGTCGTCCTCCTCCAGCTGGTCGCCGACACGCGTGGCGATGATCGGCTCCAGACCGGCCTCATCCATCGCGTCGGATGCGTCCGCGTAGCTCTGACCCACGTAATCTGCTGCGGCAGTGGGTGTTCCGAGCAGCACGAGCGTTCCCACCGCGCAGGCCGCAGCACCGACACCCAGCACACGTTTCGTCCTCATGCCGCCACATTCGCCCGGCGACATGAACGGGATAGAACGCCCGGATAAAGCGCGTGTGAATTCCGTTGCGTTTACGTAACGCTCAGCGGTTACTAGCTCTGCGCGGCCGACCTGGCGGCGGCGGCCTTCTCGGCTTTGGCGTCAGCCTCGGCTTTGGCCTCCCGGCCCAGCGGATGCTGAATCGAGGTGCCCGGGTTTGTCGCCGTCGCATAGTCGCCGTTGCAGTTCAACGACACCATGACCTCGCCGCGGTCCGAGCGCCCGTTGCGCACGAAGGACGCATCCCAGGCGTTGGTGACGATGCAGCCGCTCTGCGACAGGCGGTCACCCACTCTGGAGGCGACCACCGCGGTGCCCCCGCTGCTTTTGATCTCCTTCGTCGCATCCGAGTATTTCTTGCCCACCACATCGGGGTCGTCTTCGGCGGTTGCGATGCCCGCGCCCGACAAGATGGCCGCCGCGAACACGGGTCCGGTCCCGAAAACCATGAGTTTGTCCATGTCTTCCGACCTCCAACTTCCAGGCGAAAATCGCCGAAGTCATATATCGGAAAGCCTATGGCGCGCAGGCCTCGGCCGCCACCCCAGCGGGCCGTCTATCAGCAGATACGTCGGTTAGACGCTGTTATTGCCCCTGCTGCTGGCGGGCCGCGGCGGCTTGCCTGGCGGCCCGGTCTCGCGCGGCCTTGGCAGCCTTGGCTTCCTGCTCTTTCTTTGCTGCCCGGCCGGCGGGACTGGCCGCCGAGTTTCCTGGCGAGCCCGGCGCCGCCAACTCCCCGTTGCAGTTCAGCGCCACATGCACTTCGCGGTTGGCCACCGGGTTGCCGCGGCGGTTGGGGCGGCGGACCGCGGCATCCCACGCATTGGTCACCAGGCACCTCGACTCGGACAGGGCATTGCCAGTCCGCGTCGCCACCACTGCCTTGCCGCCTGAGCGCTGGATTATCCGCTTGGCGTCCTGATAGGTGCGGTTGGTGACATCGGGAGCGGCCTCTGCCGGTGGAGCCCCGGCGAGTAGGGTGCTGGCGGCCACCGACGTTGCGGCGACCACGCTCGCGACAATCCTGACGATCTTCACCACTCCGGGAACCTCCGCGTCGGCGCGTGTGCTGAATCGAGCGCGAACTGTTTGCTCGCCACGCATTAACAAGGGATGGTACCGCCTACAAAAGAGCCTTGTGATGCAGATGTGACAAGCGCGTGGCGTTACTTGAATGTCACCGGGGTACACAGATACTCTGAGTGCTACTAACAGGTACAGATAACTGGAGGCGCCATGCACGAGAACTTGACTGACCTCCACCTGCTGCATGAACTTGAGCCCGTGGTGGAGAAGAATCTCAACCGGCATCTGTCGATGCGGAAGGACTGGAACCCGCACGACTACATCCCGTGGTCCGACGGCAAGAACTACTACGCGCTGGGCGGCACGGACTGGCACCCCGAGGAGTCAAAGCTCTCCGAAGTCGCCCAGGTGGCGATGGTGCAGAACCTCCTGACCGAGGACAACCTGCCTTCGTATCACCGTGAGATCGCGATGAACTTCGGTATGGACGGCGCCTGGGGCCAGTGGGTGAACCGCTGGACGGCCGAGGAGAACCGCCACGGCATCGCGCTGCGCGACTACCTGGTCGTCACCCGCTCGGTCGATCCGGTGCAGCTCGAGCAGCTGCGCCTGGAGCAGGTCACCCGCGGCTTCTCGCCCGGCCAGAACCAGCAGGGCGATCTGTTCGCCGAGAGCCTGTTCGACTCGGTCATCTACGTCACGTTCCAGGAGCTGGCGACCCGCGTCTCGCACCGCAATACCGGTAAGGCGTGCAACGAGACCGTCGCTGACCAGCTGTTGGCGCGGGTCTCGGCCGATGAGAACCTGCATATGATCTTCTACCGCGACGTTTCGGAGGCCGGCTTCGACATCGCGCCCGACCAGGCCATGCACTCCCTGCACCGGGTGCTGCGCAACTTCAAGATGCCTGGCTACACGGTGCCGGAGTTCCGCCGCAAGGCCGTCATCATCGCCGTCGGCGGGGTCTACGACCCGCGCATTCACCTCGACGATGTGGTGATGCCGGTGCTCAAGAAGTGGCGCATCTTCGAGCGCGAGGACTTCACCGGCGAGGCCGCGCGGATGCGCGATGACCTCGGTGTGCTCGTTGAAGAGCTGGAGGAAGCCTCCCAGAAGTTCGAGGAATCCAAGCAGCGTCGGCTCGAGCGCGAGGCGCGCAAGGCCGAGAAGCTCACCGCCAAGAAGGTGCTCGCCTCCAGCTCTTCATGACGGCTGTAGCGCAAACCCGCCAACAGCTGCGGATCGGCCCGATCGCGCTACGCAGCCCCGTGGTGCTGGCCCCGATGGCCGGGGTGACCAACGTCGCCTTCCGGACGTTGTGCCGCGAGCTGGAACTGGCCCGGGTCGGCACGGTCAGCGGGCTGTACGTATGCGAGATGGTCACCGCGCGCGCTCTCGTGGAGCGTCATCCGGCGACCATGCACATGGTGACGTTCGGCGCCGATGAGTCGCCGCGGTCGCTGCAGCTGTACTCCGTGGACCCGCGGTACACGTTCGCCGCAGCCAAGATGATCGCCGACGAGGGGTTGGCCGACCACATCGATATGAACTTCGGCTGTCCGGTACCCAAGGTCACGCGCCGCGGCGGAGGTGCGGCGCTGCCGTTCAAACGCCGCCTGTTCGGCCAGATCGTCGCGGCCGCGGTGGCGGCCACGGAGAACACCGACATCCCGGTCACCGTGAAGTTCCGCGTCGGCATCGATGACGAACATCACACCTACCTCGATGCCGGGCGGATCGCCGCGGAGGAAGGTGCGGCCGCCGTCGCGCTGCACGCCCGAACAGCCGCCCAGCGGTACTCCGGAAAAGCGAACTGGGAGCACATCGCAGCATTGAAAGAGCACGTCAACGCCATTCCCGTGCTCGGCAACGGCGACATCTTCGAAGCCGACGACGCGTTGGCCATGATGGCGGCGACCGGGTGCGACGGGGTGGTCATCGGACGTGGTTGTCTGGGTAGGCCCTGGTTGTTCGCCGAACTGTCGGCCGCGTTCACCGGAAACCCACTTCCCGTCGCGCCGACGCTCGGTGAGGTCGCCCAGATCGTGGTGCGCCACGGCCAGCTGCTGGCCGACCATTTCGGCGAGGACAAAGGCATGCGCGACATCCGCAAGCACGTCGCCTGGTACTTGCACGGGTTCCCCGCCGGCACCCAGCTGCGACGCGCATTAGCGCTGGTCAAGACGGTTACGGAGCTCGAGGAGCTGCTCGGCCAGCTCGACGCGACAGTGCCGTTCCCCGATGCGGCGCAGGGCCCCCGCGGCCGCCAGGGCTCGGCCGCGTCGGTGGCGCTGCCCGAGGGCTGGCTGGCCGATCCCGACGACTGCACGGTCCCCGCCGGCGCCGAGGTCATGCACTCGGGCGGCTGACGCTGTCTCGGAGTCGTCTCGATACTGAGACGACTCCGACATCACAACTTTCAGGATGTCTCAGTACGATATGGATCTTGTTCGGTAATGGGCTCCCGTAGGCGGAGCCACGCAGGCGCTGTGACACGGCATGCGGCCCTGCGGACGTTCCATGCGCATTGGTGTGCGCGACGACGAAGAGTCGGAGGCCGGTGGGAACATGAGTGACGGCGACAGCCCAGGTGCTGGTGCCACTCCTGGCCCCTCCGGTCCGTCGGGGCCGGACCGGTCCACCGACGACAACCAATGGCTTACCCGAAGTGCCCGCCCATCGCCAGGCGCCGCGCCGTGGGAGCGCAAACGCCGCGCTGATCGCCGCGATCTGACGAATGCGGCGGACACCGGCAGCCACCCCGACCGCCTCACCGTCGCCGACCTGATCGCCCGGGTGAAGGGTGACACCGCCGTACCGCAGGGATTGCGCCGCCACCGTGCCGAACCCGAGGACGCCGAACCCGAGCAAGCCGAATCCGACGAAGCGGCTCCGCCCACCGACATCATCGACGCGGTCGAGGCCGACGAGCTGACGGACGACGAGCACGACACCGAGATCATTCCGGCGGTGCAGCTGCCGTCCTCGGAGGTGCCGGACCTGACCGCGCTGCGCGCGACCCGGCGGGTGGCGCCGACGCACGTCATCGCCCGACGGGGCAACGACGAACCGCACCGCCGCAAGCGCCGCCGGGGCCTGCGCTCCACGGTGGTGGTAGGCCGCGCGGCCGCGGCGTTGATGGCGGTGCTTGCGCTGGTCCTCACCGGCGGCGCGTGGCAGTGGCAGACCTCGAAGAACAACATGCTCAACCGGATTTCGGCGCTGGATCCGGACTCGCGCGACATCCTCGACCCGAACGCACAGTTCGGCGACGAGAACTTCCTGATCGTCGGTGTCGACAGCCGCATCGGCGAAAACAGCGAGATAGGCGCGGGCACCACTGAAGACGCAGCCGGCGCACGTTCGGACACCATCATGCTGGTGAACATCCCGGCCAACCGCGAACGCGTTGTCGGAGTGTCGTTTCCCCGCGATCTCGAGATCGAACCGATGCAGTGCGAGCCGTGGGATCCGCGCACCCGCGAATACGGCCCGATCACTGACCCGGACTCGCCGATGTACGGCGCCGAGAAGGTCTACACCGAATACAAGCTGAACTCCGCTTATGCCGTCGGAGGGCCCAAGTGTCTGGTGAAGGTCATCCAGAAGATCTCCGGTCTGTCGATAAACCGCTTCATGGCAGTGGATTTCACCGGCTTCTCCAAGATGGTCGATGCGCTCGGCGGCGTGGAGGTGTGCAGCACCACCCCACTGGAGGACTACGAGGTCGGCACGGTGCTGCCGCGCGCCGGCCGCCAGATCATCGACGGCCAGACCGCACTGCAGTACGTGCGCGCGCGCCAGATCACCACCGAGAACAACGGTGACTACGGGCGGATCAAACGCCAACAACGGTTCTTGTCGTCGCTGCTGCGCTCCCTGATCTCCAAGGAAGTGTTCTTCTCGCTGTCCAAGCTCAACAACGTGGTCAACATGTTCATCAACGACAGCTACGTCGACAACATGGACACCAAGGACCTCGTCACCCTCGGGCAGTCGATCCAGGGCATCGCCGCGGGCCGGATCACATTCCTGACCGTACCCACCACCGGCTACATGGACGAGTGGGGCAACGAACACCTGCGCGAGGAGGACACCCGGGCGATCTTCGACGCGATCATCAACGACGAACCGCTGCCCGAGGAACGCAACGCCGACAACACGCCGATCCCCGGCACCCCGGAGTCGTCGTCCGACAACGAGCTGATGAGCCAGACGCCGAGTCAAGGCGCCACTGATTCCAGCGAGTTGATCGATGCGGTGACCACGAACCCGCAGGACATCACCGTGCAGGTGTCGAACTCCACCGGTCAGAACGGTCTGGCCGCCAGCGCGGCCGAAGCACTGCAGACCCATGGCTTCAACGTCACAACGCCCAACGACTACCCGGGCCCACTGGACGAGACGACCGTGTTCTTCTCACCCGGTAACGAGGAGGCCGCGGCGACGGTGGCTTCGGCGTTCGTCAACCCGACCATCGAGCGGGTGATGGGTAAGGGCGACACCGTGCAGGTGGTGCTGGGCACCGACTTCGGCTCGGTGAACCCGCCGTCGCCGAGCGGCTCGACCGTGCAGGTCCACGTGGTCCGCGGGACCGGCGGCACGCCGACCGCGCTGCCCGAGGACCTCGCCGTCACCAACGCCGCCGACACCACCTGCGAATAGCCCCGCGGCCAGCGTTTTGCCAGGTGGCGTTCACCCCTGGTTCACCCGCACGTCGTGACGTCGGATACCGAAAGCCCGTAGGCTGACTGCCATGCGAACCGCGTACCACGAGCAACTCGATGCCTTGACGGCGCAGCTCGGCGAGATGTGCGGGCTGGCAGGCGCTGCAATGGAACGCGCGACCCAGGCCCTGCTGCAAGCCGATCTGGTGCTGGCCGAACAGGTGATCACCGACCACGAGCAGATCGCCGCGATGAGCGGGCGTGCCGAAGAAGCGGCGTTCGTGCTGCTGGCACTGCAGGCGCCCGTCGCCGGTGATCTGCGCGCCATCGTCGGCGCCATCCAGATCGTCGCCGATGTCGACCGGATGGGTGCGCTGGCCCTGCACGTCGCCAAGATCGCCCGGCGTCGCCATCCCCAGCATGCGCTGCCCGAAGAAGTCAACGGATATTTCGCCGAAATGGGTAGGGTCGCAGTCGAACTCGGTAACAGCGCCCAGGAGGTGCTGATCACCCGTGATCCGGAGAAGGCCGCCCGGATACAAGAAGAAGACGACGCGATGGACGATTTGCACCGGCATTTGTTCACGGTGCTGATGGACCGCGAATGGAAGCACGGCGTGGCCGCCGCGGTCGATGTGACGCTGCTGGGCCGGTTCTACGAGCGCTTCGCCGACCACGCGGTCGAGGTGGCCCGCCGGGTCATCTTCCAGGTCACCGGCAAGCACCCCGACGAGGAAAATCTGCCGGCGTCACGCTGACCCGACACACTGCGCCGAGTGTGCGGTTTCATCCGCCGTGCGCGCTTGGATTCAAGCGGTGTGTCGCGGATGAAACCGCACGGTCGCGAAGGTGGCGGAGGTGACTAGCCGAAGCGCCCGGAGATGTAGTCCTCGGTGGCCTTCTTGCTCGGGTTGGAGAAGATCTTCTCGGTGTCGTCGATCTCGATCAGCCGGCCCGGTTTACCGGTGGCCTCGAGGTTGAAGAACGCGGTCTGATCGCTCACCCGGGCGGCTTGCTGCATGTTGTGCGTGACGATGACGATGGTGAATTCCTGCTTCAGCGTGGCGATCAGTTCTTCGATCGCCAGCGTGGAGATCGGGTCCAGGGCTGAGCACGGTTCGTCCATCAGCAGCACATCGGGTTGCACCGCGATGGCACGGGCGATGCACAGCCGCTGTTGCTGACCGCCGGACAGCCCGCCGCCGGGCTTATCGAGCCGGTCCTTGACCTCGGTCCACAGGTTCGCGCCTCGCAGCGAGCGTTCGGCGACCTCGTCGAGGGCCTTCTTGTTGCGTACCCCCTGCAACTTCAGTCCGGCCACCACGTTGTCCCTAATCGACATGGTGGGGAACGGGTTTGGCCGCTGAAACACCATACCGATGGTCTTGCGCACCCCGACCGGGTCGACACCGGCGCCGTAGATGTCCTCACCGTCGAGCAGCACCGAACCCTCGACGCGGGCGCCGGGGATCACCTCGTGCATCCGGTTGAGGGTGCGTAGCACCGTGGACTTTCCGCAGCCCGAGGGGCCGATGAACGCCGTCACGTTACGCGGCGGAACGGCCAGCGACACGTCGGCGACGGCGTGGAAGGAACCGTAGTAGATGTTGACGTCTTTGAGGTCCAACCGCTTTGCCATAGGAGCTCCTAAACCTTCTTGGGCGCGAACAGCTTTGCCAGCAGCCGCGCCCCCACGTTGAGGACGGCGATCAATAGGATCAGCGTCAGGGCGGCGCCCCACAGCCGGTCGGTGGGCACCGGGTTGGCGCCGGCGCCCGCCGATGTCTGGTCGTACATCATGCCCGGCAGCGACCCCATGAACCCGCTGAACATGTCGAAGTTGATGGCCTGGCTGTAGCCGACGAGGATCAGCAGCGGCGCGGTCTCACCCATCACCCTGGCCAGCGCCAGCATGATGCCGGTGACGATGCCCGACAGCGCAGTCGGGATGACGATGCGCGCAATGGTTTTCCACTTCGGCACACCCAGCGCGTAACTGGCCTCCCGAAGGTCCATTGGCACGATGCGCAGCATCTCCTCGGTGGCGCGCACGATGACCGGAATCATCAACAGCACAAGCGAAAGCGATACCGCAAGGCCGGACCGCTCGAACCCCAGCGTGGCGACCCACAGCGCGTAGATGAACAACGCCGCCACGATCGAAGGGACGCCGGTGAGGATGTCCACCATGAACGTGGTGAGCTTGCCCATCCGCGTGCCGCCGCCGTATTCGACCAGATAGATGCCGACGAAGATGCCGATCGGAATCGAGATGGCCGCACACACCAGGCCCTGCAGCAGGGTGCCGACAATGGCGTGGTACACGCCGCCGCCGGCCGCAAAGGCCGTCATACCCGCCTGCGAGTACCACCACCAGTCGCTGTCGATGATGACCCCGAAGCCCTTGACCACCACCGAGTAGAGCACCCAAAGCAGCGGAACCAACGCGATCAGCACCGACAACGTGACCAGTACGGTCGCAAGGTTGTTGGTGATCTTGCGGCGCAGGCTCACACCCTGAAATGTGACCGCCTTGACGGGCCGATCCAGCGTAGCGGTCATTTGGCACCTTTTCCGGCAACCGCGGCACGGGCCAGCGAGTTGACCACGAACGTCAGCACGAACAAGACCAGACCGGCCGAGATGTAGGCGCCCGCCTTGAACTGGTCGTTGAATTCCGAAGCGGCAGAAGCGATCAGGCTTGCGAAGGTGAAGCCGCCGTCGAACAGCGACCAGCCGAACGCTTCCTGGGTGCCGCGCAGGATGATCAGCAGCGCGATGGTCTCACCCAACGCACGCCCCAGGCCGAGCATGCCCCCGCTGATGTAACCCGACATCCCGAACGGCAGCACCGTTGTGCGCACCACCTCCCAGCGGGTGGCGCCCAACGCCAGCGCGGCCTCGATCTGGCCGCGCGGGGTCTGAACGAACACTTCGCGGGTGACCGCGGTGATGATCGGCAGGATCATCACCGCGAGCACGATGCCCGCGGTGAAGATCGTTCCGCCGCCGACCACCGAGGCGGTGCCGGTCTTGAACAAGAACAACCAGCCGAGGTTCTCGTTGAGCCACTGTGCGGCTGGCGCGATCACCGGGGCCAGCACATACAGGCCCCAGACGCCGTAGATGATCGACGGCACCGCGGCCAGCAGGTCGACCATGTAGGCCAGCGGGCCGGCCACCCGCCGCGGCGAGTACTGGGTGAGAAAGATCGCGATCCCCAGCGCCACGGGCATCGCGAGCACCAGCGCGAACACCGACACGAACACCGTTACCTGCAGCAGGTCCAGCACGCCGAAGTGCATCGCCGACGTATCGGTGGTGATCCAGTTTCCGCCGTAGAGGAAGAAGTTCTCTTCGTTGCGGGCCAGTGCCGGGATCGCGCGCCACAGCAGGAAGAACCCGATCGCCGCGATGAGAACGACGATGAAGATCCCCGAGCCCTCCGCAAGCGCGCTGAAGACCCGGTCTCCCGGTCGAACCTTCGCGTTTCGCGACGGATCGAGGGAGATGGGGCGCGGTTCGCCATACGGTTGGGCGATCGCCTCGCCGGAACCTGCGTCCGACGGATTCGGCGTTGTCACATCGACCCCATCACTCATCGATTTGGTGCTCATACTCGCCGCTCCAGTATCGGTTGCAGCCGAACTACTGTATTGCGTTCACCGCCGTCAGCAACCGCTCCTTGAACCGGTCGGGTAGCGGAACGTAGCCGGCGGCGGGCAGGTCGGACTGACCCTGTTCGGACGCCGCGGCGGTGATGAAGGACTTGACCGCTGCGGAGGTGGCGTCGTCGTAGCCCGCCGAGCAGACGATCTCGTAGGTGGCCAGCACCAGCGGATAGGCGCCGGGCTCCGTGGTGCCGTACAGCGAGTTCAGATCCAGCACCAGATCGTTGCCCTCCGAGGCGAACTGGGCGGCGTCGATCGCCTTACCCGCGGACTCGTCGGTCAGTTCGACCGCGCCGGCACCGCTGTCGATGGCAGCGAACGGCACGCCGCCCTGTTCGGCGAAGCCCTTTTCGACGTAGCCGATGGAGCCGGGCGTGGCCTGGACGGCCTGCACGACGCCCGCCGACTTCTGCGCGCCCTCACCTGCGCCACCCTGAAACTCGCTGCCGGCGCCCTTGGTCCAGCTCTCCGGCGCCGCAGCGGCCAGGTACTTCTGGAAGTTGTCGGTGGTGCCCGAGGAGTCCGACCGGTAGATCGGCGTGATCGGCGCGTCGGGCAGCGTGGTGCCGCCGTTGAGCGCGGCAATCGCCGGGTCACTCCAGTTGGTGATCTGGCCCTGGAAGATCTGGGCCAGCAGATCCGCGTTGAGCACCAGGCTGTCGACGCCCTCGAGGTTGTAGGCCATCGCGACCGGACCGAACACCAACGGCAAGTGCCAGGCCGGGTTTCCGTTGCAACGCTGGGCGGCGGGCTGCACCTGCTCGTCGGACAGTGGGGAATCCGAACCCGCGAAGTCGACCTGGCCCGCGATGAACTGCTGGCGCCCGGCGCCTGAGCCGGTCGGGTTGTACGACATGTTCTTGCCCGCACACATCTGGCCCCAGGCCTGGTTGAACACCGCTACGGCGTTCTGCTGTGCCGTCGAACCCTCGCCCGTGATCTGGTCCTTGCCGTCGCACTGCTCCGACGCGGTGTCGGTGCCCGTGGCACCGGTCTGCGTCGTTGCGGCGTTGTTGTCGCTGCCGCACGCGGACAGCGTCAGCGCGGCGATCGCCGACGCCGACAAGATCTTGCCGAGCGGCGCGCCAGTGCCCAAGCTGAAGAACTTCACGTATCCCACTTTCGGTCGACGAGGTTGGTCCTCCGGCAACGTATGCGGCCCCGGTGGACACCGCGGGGATGGAAGGTAAACGGACGGTGAACAGGTTCGGCTAGTCACTGGTGTGCCGCGTAGGCGGCATCGACCGCGAAAACCTCGAAACCCAGTCTCTGGTATGTCTTTACCGCCGCGGAGTTATCTCCTTCGACGTATAGCATCACCGTCGGTTGTGAGCTATTCGACAAGCGGTCGGCAAGGTGGTGCAGGCCAATCAGGGTGAGCAACCCGCCGAGCCGGCGGCCCTGCGCGGCCGGGTCGACGCCGACGACGTACACCTCGCCAAGATCGGCGTCGTGCACTTCGCCGCGGGGCGCGGCATGGATTTTCGTCCAGTGGAAGCCCAGCAACGCACCGGTCTGCTCGTCGAAGGCCAGAAACAGCCCGGCCGGGTCGAACCACGGTTCGGCGCGCCGCTCGGCGAGGTCGGCTTCGGACCACCCGCCCTGTTCGGGGTGCCAGACGAACGCGGCGTTGTTCACCCGCAGCAACTCGGCGTCGTCGTCGGGCTCGGAATAGGTGGCGATGCGCACCCCATCGGGAACCGTGACGGGCGGCAGATCGGTGAGCGGGCGGCGCATCTGCAGCAGTTCGCGCACCACCACCATGTTCAGCGCGGCGGCGGTGGCGCGGGCCGGCTCGAGGTTGCCGTGCGCCCAGATCCGGGTGCCCGGGCCGCCTTCGGCGAGGCCGGCGCGCGCCAGCGTCGACCCGATACCGCGGCGCCGGGCCTGCGGGTGCACGACCAGCTCGGCCATGGGCGGTTCGGGCGCCACGTTCAGGTAGCCCACAATGGCTTGGTCCTCGACGGCGTGGTCCTCGACGGCGACGAGATGTCGGGTGCGGTCGCGCGGCAGCTCCCGTAGCACCTGATCGCCCACCGGGGCGACGCCGTCGACGGCGGTGGCGACATCGATCAGCTCGCGAATCGTCCGCTGGTCGTCAGTGGACAGGCCGGTGCGCCACTCGAACGCCGTCACTGACTGCGCATCGGGTCGGCAAGCGAGTCGGGCACTGCGTTGGGCATGGCTTCGTGCGGCGGCTCGTCGTCGACGTCGTCGACCAGCTCGGACGCCGGGGCCGATTGGCGGGCGCGGGCGGGACGCACGGCCTTGTAGCCGACGTTGCGCACGGTGCCGATCAGCGACTCGTATTCGGGGCCGAGCTTGGCCCGCAGCCGCCGCACGTGCACGTCGACGGTGCGGGTGCCGCCGAAGAAGTCGTAGCCCCATACCTCCTGGAGCAGTTGCGCGCGGGTGAACACCCGGCCCGCGTGCTGGGCCAGGTACTTCAGCAGCTCGAACTCCTTGTAGGTCAGGTCCAGCGGCTTGCCGCGCAACCGCGCGGTGTAGGTGCCTTCGTCGATCGCCAGTTCACCGAGGGTGATCTTGCCGACGTTCTCCTGGTTGGACACGCCGCCGCGGCGGCCCACGAGCAACCGCAACCGGGCGTCGATCTCGGCGGGCCCGGTGCTCGGCAGCAGGATCTCGTCGAGACCCCACTCCACGTTGACGGCCACCAGCCCGCCCTCGTTGACGACGGCCACAACCGGAACCGAGGTGCCGGTGGTGCCCAGGAGGCGGCACAGCCCGCGGGCAGCGGCCAGGTCGGTGCGCGCATCGACGATGGCCACGTCTGCGCTGCCGGCCTCGAGCAGCGATGAGACCTCGGTCGGGGCCGTGCGCACGGTGTGCGGCAGCAGCGCCAATGACGGCAGCACCGACTCAGGTCGTGGGTCGACGGTCAATAGCAGTAGATCCAACTGGCCCTCCAGCAGCCATTGGGGACCTCGCCGATGACAACGGTGTCGCTGGTGACTTCCCAGTTTCATAGCTGACATGTGGCCGTTACCCGGCCGTTAGTCATCTAACGATAGCGTGCCACCTGCTGGTTAGCCGCGCCGAACCGGTCGATCCGACGCTGTGGGCCAGAATGTGCGGGTGCGCAAGCTACTGATCGGAGTGCTGGCAACCGTGACGGTCGTGGTCGTCGGCGCGGTCGGGGTGGATTTCGGCGCGGCCATCTACGCCGAATACCGCCTGGCCAGAAGCGTGCGCACGGCGGCGGACCTGCAGCACGACCCGTCGGCGGCGATCCTGGGGTTCCCGTTCCTCATCCAGGCGGCCGACCGTCATTACGACGAGATCGAGATCCGCGCGGCCAGCGTCGACAACGCCGTCGTCGGCAAGGCGTCGCTGGAGGCCACGCTGCACGACATCGACGTCACCGAGGCGTCGTGGCTGCTCGGCCCCGACGCGCGCCTGCCGGTCGGCAAGGCCGAAAGCCGCATCATCATCGACTCCACCCATCTCGGCCGGTTCATGGACATCACTGACCTTCTGGTGGAGGCTCCGACCCGGGAGACCAACGACTCCACCGGCGGAACCACCGAATCGGGCATCTCGAGCAATCGGGGGGTGGTGTTCACCGGAACCCCCGACAAAGTCGGGTACCACGAGAAGGTGAGCATCGCAGTGGACCTCGAGGTCACCGGGCCGGACCAGACCACGTTGGTGATGACGGCCACCGAGGTGCTGACCGGGCCTGGCACCGCAGACCAGGAGGTGCCCGACGACAAGAAGCCCGCGGTGCTGGAGGCGTTCTCGGCCAGCGTGCCGGGGCAGTCGTTGCCGTTTGGGCTGGCGCCCACTGCCCAGGGAGCACGTGGTTCGGACATCATCATCGAGGGCATCGCCGAGGGAGTAACGATCGCGCTCGACGAGTTCAGGTTGTCATGAGCACTTCGTGGGTGTTGGTGGTCACCGTGCTGGTGGCCGCGTTCGGCGTGGCTTATGTGATCAGCCGTTTGCTGGCATTGCGCGAGCAATTGCGCAAAGCCGGTGAGGAAGCCGCCAGCATCGACACCAGCGGCCTCGGTTTGTCGACCACCGGGCCGACCGTGCTGCACTTCAGCGCGCCATGGTGCGGACCGTGTGCGGGGGTGCGTCGAGTGGTCGAGCAGGTGTGCGCCGAGTTGCCGCAGGTTGCGCACCTCGAGATCGACATGGACGCCGATCCCGAAGCGGCCAAGCGGCTTTCGGTGCTCTCGCTGCCGACGACCATCATCTTCGACGCCGACGGACGGCCCCGCTACCGCACCACGGGGGTCCCCACCGCGGCGGACCTGCGCTCGGCGCTGGCACCGCTGTTGGCCTGAGCACCATGTCATTGGGTAAGCTTTCCCGCGTGTCCGCCCGCACCGAGCGTCAGCTCGCCACGCATCGGGAGCCGATGCTCACCAAGCGCCGCGCAGTCGATCTGTGCCGCGTCGCGGGTTCTTCCTGTTGTTGTTGTAGCTGCTGAGCGCAGCTGCGCACTCTAAGCGCGCGCGCTCGGGGCCAGCCGTTTCGGCTTGCTCGCAATCAGCCCAGCCCAACCGCTCAGGAGTGTGACTCGATGTCGACCGATCCCCGCCCCACCACCGCCGACGTGGACGTGCGCGGTCCCAGGTTCACCGCATGGGTGACCACGGCCGTGCTGGTGATTGCCCTGTTGTTGTCGGCGGTCAGCGAACTCGGCGCCGCGCTGGTACTGGGTGCGCAGGCCGCGGTGTTCGCCGTCGGCGCGGCGCTCGGCCCGCGTCGTCACCCGTACGGCCGGGTGTTCGCACACCTGCTCGCGCCCCGGCTGGGTCCGGCCACCGAACGCGAACCGGAACCGCCGCTGAAGTTCGCGCAGCTGGTCGGGTTGGTGTTCGCGACGGCCGGCGCGGTCGGGTTCGCCACCGGGCTCACGGCGCTCGGCCTGCTCGCCACCGGGCTCGCCCTGGTGGCGGCGTTGCTCAACGCAGCCTTCGGCATCTGCCTGGGCTGCCAGCTCTATCCGCTCGTCGCCCGGTTCCGTAGGAATCCGCGCGTTACATCACCCGCATAGGGTCCAAAGCCCAAGCAACCGAAAGGATTTCATACATGGCACGCTCCGACGTCCTAGTCACCGCAGACTGGGTGCAGAGCAATCTCAACACCCCCAACATCGTGTTGGTGGAGGTCGACGAAGACACCAGCGCCTACGAAGACGGTCACATCGAGGGCGCGGTACGGCTCGACTGGAAGACCGATCTGCAGGATCCGGTGCGCCGCGACTTCGTCGACGCCGAGCAGTTCTCCAAGCTGCTGAGCGAACGCGGCATCTCCAACGACGACACCGTGGTCCTCTACGGCGGCAACAACAACTGGTTCGCCGCCTACGCGTACTGGTACTTCAAGCTGTACGGCCACGAGGACGTCAAGCTGCTCGACGGCGGCCGCAAGAAGTGGGAGCTCGACGGCCGTGCGCTCGTCAAGGAGGTGGCGGACCGGCCGTCGACCAGCTACACCGCCAAGGCCCCCGACAACAGCATCCGCGCCTTCCGCGATGAGGTCATCGACGCCATCGGCACCAAGAACCTCGTCGACGTACGCTCCCCCGACGAGTTTTCGGGCAAGATCCTGGCCCCGGCGCACCTGCCGCAGGAGCAGAGCCAGCGGCCGGGCCACATCCCCGGTGCCATCAACGTGCCGTGGAGCAAGGCCGCCAACGACGACGGCACGTTCAAGTCCGACGAGGACCTGGCCAAGCTGTACGCCGAAGCCGGCCTCGACGGCGAGAAGGAGACCATCGCCTATTGCCGGATCGGCGAGCGCTCATCGCACACCTGGTTCGTGCTGCAGGAACTGTTGGGACACAAGAACGTCAAGAACTACGACGGCAGTTGGACGGAATACGGCTCCCTGGTAGGGGCCCCGATCGAGTTGGGAAGTTGATATGTGCTCTGCACCAAAGCAAGGTCTGACGTTGCCCGCCAGCGTTGATCTGGAGAAGGAAACGGTGATCACCGGCCGTGTTGTCGACGGCTCGGGTCAGGCGGTCGGCGGCGCGTTTGTGCGACTGCTCGACGGCTCGGAGGAGTTCACCGCGGAGGTCGTGGCATCGGCCACCGGCGACTTCCGGTTCTTCGCCGCACCCGGCACCTGGACGGTGCGGGCGCTGTCGCCGGCCGGTAGCGGCGACGCCAGCATCGCGCCGTCCGGCGCGGGCATCCACGAGGTCGACGTCAAGGTCGCCTAGCGACGGGCACGCTCTTCGTAGCGAAACGCTGCGTGGGGCGTCCCTCGCGGTCCACCATGGGATCGGTCCTGCGCCACTGCAGGCCGGGGGATCCGATCTTGGGGGGCCCGTTCATGGGATTTGCACGTGCCGCAGGTGTGGGCGCCGCGGTGGCGATGTCCGCCCTGGCCGCTGCGCCGCTGGCCGGCGCGGACGCCGACGATGAATTCCTCGACGCGTTGGCCGACAACGGCCTGTCGTTCCCGCCCGCGGCGGTCGACAACGTCATCGGCGGCGGGCACAGCGTGTGCCAGGGTTGGTCGGCCGGCGACAGTTACTCCGACCGCGTCGCCGATGTCGCCGCCAATATCGGTGGCAGCCAAAGCCTCGCACGGGTCTTCGTGGACGCCGCCACCAGCACCCTGTGCCCGGAGTACGAGTCCGAATTGCCCTGATTCGGTAGACCGACGGCCGCCAACTAAACTCGACGCCGTGGTGCTGTTCTTCGAGATTCTGCTGGTGGCAGCGGTTGTGGTGATCACCTGGTTCGCTCTTTACGCGCTGTACCGGCTGGTCACCGACGAGTCGTGACCTCCGGCGACGACGCGGTAGCGGCGGCGGCCGAGCGGGCCAAAGCGACCGCCTCGCGCAACATCCCGGTCTTCGCCGATCTGCCCGGCCCGCGCGACACCGCCAACCTACGCGAAGGCCCCGACCTCGACGATGCGCTGCTGGCCCTCCTCCCGTTGGTCGGGGTGTGGCGCGGCGAGGGGGAAGGCCGCGATACCGGCGGTGACTACCGCTTCGGCCAGCAGATCGTCGTCTCCCACTGCGGCGCCGACTACCTGATCTGGGAGTCGCGGTCGTGGCGACTGACCGAGGACGGCGAGTACGACCGGCCGTGGCTTCGCGAATCGGGCTTCTGGCGCTTCATCAGCGACCCTGCCGACCCGTCGGAGTCCGAGGCCATCGAGCTCCTGCTGGCGCACTCCTCCGGCTACATCGAGTTGTTCTACGGGCGCCCGCTGTCCGCGTCGTCGTGGGAACTGGCCACCGACGCGCTGGCCCGCAGCAAGTCAGGGGAGCTCGTCGGCGGGGCAAAACGGCTCTACGGCATCGTCGAGGGCGGCGATCTCGGCTATGTCGAAGAACGGGTCGACGCCGACGGCGGTCTGGTGCCGCATCTTTCGGCCCGGCTGTCACGCTTCGCCGGATAACGCCGCGCCGGCTCCTCAGGTGAGCACCGGCGCCTTACCCGCGTCGGTCAACCACTTGGTCTTCAGCTCGGCCAGGGTGCCGTCGGCGCGCAGCTCTTCGACGACCGCCGACACACAGGGGGTCAGCGAACTGTCCTTGTCGAGCACGATGCCGAACTGTTCGACATCCTCGGTGGTGGCGGGCAACTGGCCGACCATGACGCCGTCGCGGATCTCGTCGGCTACCGCGAACGCGGTCGGAAGGTCGGCGACCAGCGCGTCGATCTCCCCTTCCCGCAGCGCCAGTTTCGCGTCGCTGTTGGTGTTGTAGACCTCGACCGATTTCGCGTTGCCCATCGACAGGGCCGCGGTGTAGCTGGTGGTGCCGACCTGCGCACCCAACCGCAGCGGTTTCAGCTCGTCGAGGGTGCCGGCGTGCGCCGCGGGTGAGGACTTGACCGTGACAACGGCCTGGGTGACGTCGAAGTACGGCGACGAGAAGTCGACAACGGCCTTGCGCTGATCGGTGATGGAGAATTGAGAAATGCTGGCGTCAAAGGATTTCGGGCCAGTGGACAGCGCCTCACTGAACGGCACCCGCACCCAGCGGACGTCTTCGCCGGTGTAGCCCATTCTGGCCGCGACCGCATACGCCACCGCCGATTCGAACCCTTCTCCGTTGGTGGGGTCGTCGCCGATGTACCACGGCGGATAGACGGGCTGGTCGGTGCCGAACGTGAAGACACCCTTGTACAGGGTGGTCAGCCGGTCCTCGCGGCAGTCCTCTGCGGGGGGCGTTGCGTCACGGGCGATCGGGGCGCACGAGGTGAGCACCAGCGCGGCCAGCAACGCGCCGAGCTTCCAGGCGATGCGCATGGCCGCATCATCGCCCAGCCCCCGACGCAAACCAAGCTCGTTGCGACAACGGTTTCCTACCGATCCGGGCCCGAAGATGGGGCGGCCCCCGAGCCGTGTGTTCCTGGTTGGACAAGACCGAGGGGCTCGGGGGCCGGGTGACTGCGGGGAATTCGCCAGCGCGCACAGGACGCGAAGAGCCGTGCGCTCATCCCCCTGGCGCTGCTAGCTCGCAGCCACCTCACAAGTCCATAAGTCACTCAAAATCTTGGACCACCTCCTTCCCTGTGTACGAGCGAAGTTACCCGTGCGCCACCGCGCCGACAAGCGATTAAGGACGGTTACGCGCTCAGCGATCGCTGACGATGGCGGCGTCGACCAGTCCGGTGAACTCCGCGGCCAGCGGTGAAGCCGCCACCGGCTTACCGTCCAACGTGTGCACACGCGCGGCCAGCGTGATGCTCGACACCAACCAAATGCCTTGTGCGGTAAGCAAATCCGCTGGTCGCAGGGCACGATAATCGCAGGCGTAACCCTTGTTGCGGGCCACCTCGAACAGGGCCTGCTGGGTGGTGCCGCGCAGGATCGGAAACCAGGGCGGCGGCGTGAGGAACACCGGACCTGCGGCTTCCCGGCCGGTTTCGGTGACGATCACCACGGTCGAGCGCGGCCCCTCCAGCAGGTAGCCGTCGGAGCCGACGAAGATCACGTCGTCGGCGCCGTGTCGTTCGGCGTGGCGCAACGCGGCCATGTTCACCGCATAGGACAGCGTCTTCGCACCGGCCAACAGCCACGGCATCTCATCGGCGCCCTTGGCGGGCAGCCCACGCGCAAGCGTTATCGCGGCCACGCCCCGGGTCCGCGCGGCGGCGACCCTGGCCGGCAGCGCGCCGATGGTCGCGTACCCGCTGGGCGCCGAACCACCTTCCCGGCCCCGGCTGTAGACCAGCCGCAGCACGCCCTCCTCGGAGCCGCCGTCGAGCCAGCCTTTCACCGCCACACCGATGGCGTGGCGCCACTGCGGCAGGTCGGGTGCGGGTAGCTCGCACTGCTGCGCGGAGCGGGCCAGCCGCGCCAGGTGGGCTTCCAGCAGACAGGGCCTGCCGTCGCGTACCAGCAGCGTCTCGAAGACGCCGTCACCGCGGACCGCGGCGAGATCGTCGGCGTACAGCAGCGGTTGGGCCGGGTCGTGCAGTTGCCCGTCGATGGTCACGACGACGGCGTTCTGGCTCGCCATGGCCAAGAAGCGTAGCGCCGTAAGGTTGAAGGTATGTCAGCCGTTTCCGCACCCGAGACCGGACCCGACGCCGGCGCCGTCTGGCACTATGGCGATCCGCTCGGCGAGCAACGCGCCGCGGCCACCGAGGCGGTCGTCGTGGACCGCTCGCACCGCGCCGTGATCACGCTCACCGGACCGGACCGCAAAACCTGGCTGCACAGCCTTTCCACGCAGCACGTCAGCGAGTTGCCCGACGGCGCGGTCACCGACAACCTGAGCCTGGACGGGCAGGGACGTGTGGAAGATCACTGGATCCAGACTGAACTGGGCGACGTCACGTATCTGGACACCGAACCTGGCCGCGGCGAACCGCTGCTGGCCTATCTGCGCAAGATGGTGTTCTGGTCCGACGTCACCGTCGAACCCGCCGACCTAGCGGTGTTGTCACTGCTCGGTCCGCGGCTGGCCGATCCCGCGGTGCTCGACGCGCTGGGTGTGGGTTCGCTGCCGGCTGAAGGCACCGCAGTCGCCCTTGCCGACGGCGGTTTCGTGCGCAGGGTGCGCGGGCCAGCGCTCGAACTCGACGTCGTGGTGCCGCGTGAGCGCGCCGCCGCGTGGCGCCAGCGCCTGGTGGACGCGGGCGCGCGGCAGGCAGGCGTGTGGACCTACGAGGCGCACCGGGTGGCCGCACGCCGGCCCCGGCTCGGCGTGGACACCGACGAGCGCACGATCCCGCACGAGGTGGGCTGGATCGGCCCGGCGGTGCACCTGGACAAGGGCTGCTACCGCGGGCAGGAAACCGTCGCGCGGGTCCACAACCTGGGTAAACCGCCCCGCATGCTGGTGTTGGTGCAGCTCGACGGCTCCACGGACCGGCCCGCGACGGGTGATCCGGTGCTGGCCGGCGGGCGGTCGGTCGGCCGGATCGGCACCGTGGTCGACCACGTCGACGAGGGCCCGATCGCGCTGGCGCTGGTGAAGCGCGGCCTGCCCGCCGACACCGAGTTGGTCACCGGCGGGGAGTCGGCCGTCGGTGCGGTCATCGACCCGGATTCGATGCCGCCCGCCGATGCCGTCGGCGCCGGAAGGCGCGCGGTCGAACAGCTACGCAGCGGCAAGCGCTGACCGCACGACACCCTGCCAGCACACCGCGGCCAGGCACGGTAAGGTGGGGGCAGGAAAATAAACGACATTCAGACCGGAGCCGCCTACAAATTGGGCCGCTCCGTTATTGCGCAAGGGGGTTCCCCCATGGGCCGCGGCCGGGCTAAGGCAAAGCAGACCAAGGTTGCTCGTGAGCTCAAGTACAGCTCTCCACAGACCGATTTCGAACGGCTACAGCGAGAGCTGTCGGGTGCTTCCGACGACGACAGGCTCAACGGCGACGACTGGGCCGACGACGACGAATGGCGCCCCTAGTCCGCTAAAAGCGCGGGTGACGCCCGACGAGCTTGGCTCTCGGAGCGTCCTTCCCACCCTTCTTGATGGTTCCTAGCGTCCAGCAGGTCAGGTGGCGCGCGGTCAGGATCGCCAGCGCGCGGTCGGTGTCCTCCGGCGCGACGATCGCGGCCATGCCGACACCCATGTTGAACGTCTTCTCCATCTCGGCCCGCTCGATGCGGCCGCGCTGGGCGATCATGCCGAACACCGGCGCGGGCGTCCAAGTGCCACGGTCGATTTCGGCCACCAGGCCGTGGGGGATGACGCGTTCCAGGTTTCCGGCCAGCCCGCCCCCGGTGACGTGGCAGAAGGTGCGGACCTGGGTTTCGGCGGTGAGCGCCAAACAGTCCTTGGCGTAGATGCGGGTCGGCTCGAGCAGCTCCTCGCCCAGGGTGCGGCCGAACTCCTCGACGTGGCCGGCCAGGTTCATCCGGTCGATCTCCAGCAGCACCTTGCGCGCCAACGAGTAGCCGTTCGAATGCAGCCCGGTCGAGGCCATCGCGATGATCACGTCGCCCGGCTTGACCCGGTCGGGGCCCAGCACGTCGTCGGCCTCCACGACGCCGACACCGGTGGCCGACACGTCATAGTGATCCGGTGCCATCAGCCCGGGATGCTCGGCGGTCTCACCGCCGAGCAACGCGCAACCGGCCATCACGCAGCCGTTGGCGATACCGGAAACCAGTTCGCTGATGCGCTCGGGCACCGTGCGCCCGACCGCGATGTAGTCCTGCAAAAACAGCGGTTCGGCCCCGCAGACCACGAGGTCGTCGACCACCATCGCGACCAGGTCGATGCCCACCGTGTCGTGCTTGTCCATCGCCTGGGCGACGGCGAGCTTGGTGCCGACCCCGTCGGTCGAACAGGCCAGCACGGGTTCGCGGTAGCCGCCGCGCAGCGCGAACAGGCCGGCAAATCCGCCGATCCCGCCGCGCACCTCGGGTCTGGTGGCTTTCTCGGCCAGCGGTTTGAGGAGTTCGACGGCGCGGTCCCCGGCCTCGATGTCGACCCCGGCGGACGCGTAGGAGATGCCGACAGGTTCGGCGCGTTCGGTCATCGACAGCAAGGCTACCGTCGCGGCGCGCGCCGCGGTAACCACCTTCACAGATACCTATTCGCGGGTCAGCTCCGCAAAATCCCGTCCGACGTGACAGATTGACGCCCTCGGCCACCCCGTCGGTCGGTGTCGAGGCGGTGACGTTTCGCAGTCGACCGAGGACGGCGTCGGACCCGAACACGTCCACGTCGGGCGCCATCTCGGCCCGACCCCGCTGGTCGTGACCGTGGTCTACATCCAGCCGACCGGCCTGCCACTGTCGGAGGACGCGCCGGATCCGGGTTGCGGGTTTGCCTGAGGCATAAAACGGCCATAGAGCCGGGGTGCGACCTGACGAGATCCGCTGTCTGGTGACCGGGGCGACCGGCTACATCGGCGGCCGGTTGGTCCCCTCGTTGCTCGAGCGCGGACATTCGGTGCGGGCGTTGGCGCGCAACCCCGACAAGCTCGCCGACGTGCCGTGGCGCGACCGGGTCGACGTGGCGCGCGGCGACCTCGAGGACACGGCGTCGCTGCGGGCCGCCTTCGACGACGCCGACGTCGTCTACTACCTGGTGCACTCAATGGGTACCTCGTCGGATTTCGTCGCCGCCGAAGCCGCCGCGGCCCGCAACGTGGTGGCCGCGGCCGCCGACAGCGGGGTGCACCGGCTGGTGTACCTGGGCGGTCTGCACCCGTCCGGCACCGAGCTGTCGCCACATCTGCGGTCCCGGACCGCGGTCGGGCAGATCCTGATCGAGTCGGGCATCGAGACCGTGGTGCTGCAGGCCGGAATCGTGGTCGGGGCGGGGTCGGCGTCGTTCGAGATGCTGCGGCACCTCACCCAGCGGCTTCCGGCGATGACGACGCCGAAGTGGGTGCACAACAAGATCCAGCCGATCGCCATCGACGACGTGCTGCATTATCTGGCCGAGGCCGCCACCGCCGACGTACCGGAATCGCGCACCTGGGACATCGGCGGACCCGATGTGCTCGAGTACGGCGATGCGATTCAGGGCTACGCCGAGGTGGCGGGTCTGCGGCGCCGGTTGATCGTCGCGCTTCCGTTGCTGACCCCGGCGATCGCCAGCCTATGGGTCGGGCTGGTCACACCGATGCCGTCGGGTCTGGCCCGTCCGCTGGTCGAATCACTGGAATGCGATGCGGTGATGGGCGACCACGACGTCGACCGCATCATCGCGCCGCCGCCGGGCGGGCTGACCGGATACCGGGACGCGGTGGCAAACGCGTTGCAGCGCGGGCCATTACCGACCGATCCGCGCTGGGCGCATATGGGGCGCGGCTAGGGCCGACAGTTACGGTCGGCGAAGCGCCGAGGCGTTGTCGTTTTCCGTGACCGGGACGCCGGTGCGCGCGGCCGTCGCCAGCATGTGCTCGATGACGTTCTTGCCCAGCGCACTTTCACCCGGTAGCTCGATCGGGTAATTGCCGTCGAAGCAGGCGCTGCACAACCGTGACGCGGGCTGTTCGGTGGCCGCGATCATGCCCTGCTGGCTGACGTAGCCGAGCGTGTCGGCGCCGACGGCGTGGCGCACGGCTTCGAGCATCTCGCCCTGCGACTCGACCGCGTTGGCGATCAACTCGGCCGGGGTGGCGAAGTCGATGCCGTAGAAACACGGCCACTTCACCGGCGGCGACGCGATGCGCACGTGCACTTCGACCGCGCCGGCCTCGCGCAGCATCCGGATCAACGCCCGCTGGGTGTTGCCGCGCACGATCGAGTCGTCGACCACGACGAGCCGCTTACCGCGGATCACTTCCTTCAGCGGGTTGAGTTTGAGCCGGATACCCAGCTGACGGATGGTCTGCGACGGCTGGATGAAGGTGCGCCCGACGTAGGCGTTCTTGGTCAGGCCCTGCCCGAACGGGATGCCGGACTCCTGCGCGTAGCCGACCGCCGCCGGGGTGCCCGACTCCGGCACGCCGATGACCAGGTCGGCCTCAACGGGATGCTCGCGGGCCAACGCACGGCCGATATCGACCCTGGTCTTGTGCACCGAGCGGCCGACCAGCGTGCTGTCCGGCCGGGCCAGGTAGACGTACTCGAAAACGCAGCCCTTGGGTTCGGGGTTGGCGAACCGGGTGGAGCGCACACCGTCGGCGTCGATGGCCAGCAACTCACCGGGTTCGATGTCGCGCACGAACGAGGCGCCGACAATGTCGAGGGCCGCCGTCTCAGAGGCGACCACCCAGCCGCGGTCGAGCCGGCCCAGTACCAGCGGGCGCACCCCGTACGGGTCGCGTGCGGCGTACAACGTGTTCTCGTCGAGAAAGGTCAGGCAGAACGCGCCGCGCACAGTGGGCAGCAGCTCGAGCGCGGCCTGCTCCAGCGTCGCGTCGGCGGCGCCGTGCGCCAGCAGCGCGCCGAGGATGTCGGAGTCGGTGGTGGCCGCGGGAGCGCCGCGGGTGTCCAACAGCCCGGCTTCGCGCGCGCGGCCCGCGAGTTCGGTGGCGTTGACCAGGTTGCCGTTGTGCCCGAGCGCGACGCCGGTGCCGGCCGAGGTGTTGCGGAACACCGGCTGGGCGTTTTCCCAGGTCGTGGAGCCGGTGGTGGAGTACCGGCAGTGTCCGATCGCGACGTGGCCCTCCATCGCGGCCAGGGTCTGCTCGTCGAAAACCTGGCTGACCAGCCCGAGGTCCTTGAACACCAGCACCTGCGAACCGTCGGCGACGGCGATCCCTGCGGCTTCCTGCCCGCGGTGCTGAAGGGCGTACAAGCCGTAATAAGTGAGCTTGGCGACTTCCTCACCCGGCGCCCATACGCCGAATACGCCGCACTCTTCTCTTGGTTCGGGTTCGGGGGCGGTCACGATAGGGCTGCTCCATCGGGGCGGGGGTGACTCCACCAGCTTACGGTCTACCCCGACCAAAGTCGGCATCACGGCCGAGTGTCACCGGACACACTCGCCCTCGGCAGACACCAGCGGCAGCCACTGCGCGACCTCGCCGGCCCGGGCGCCTGAGAGCTGCAGCGCACCGCTGGCGACGGCGTCGGCCACCTCGAGCAGCCCGGTGGCCAACAGCAGCCAGGTGCGGGGGTCGGTCTCCACCACGTTGGGTGGGGTGCCGCGCCGGTGCGCGGGGCCGGCAATGCACTGGACCGCCACGAACGGCGGCACCCGCAGTTCGACGCTTGAGCCGGGAGCCGTCGCCGCCAGGGTGCGGGCGGTCAGCCGCACCGCCGCCGCCAACTCGGTGCGCGTCGGCGCGGGTAGGGATTCGTCGCGCAGCCACCCCCCGAGCGCCGCGACGGCGGCGCGCGTCTTCACAGGATCGGCACTACGACGGCTAGCCATACCCTAGATTCTCAAAATGGCCTTCGACCGCCACAATCCGCCGTACAAGGCGGCCGGAGCGGTGTTGATCATCGTCGCCGTGATCGCGGCCGGCTTCATCTACCTCCAGTTCCGCGGCGACCTGACCCCGAAGGCGGAGCTGACGGTGGTGTCGGCGCGGGCGGGCCTGGTCGTCGAGCGGGGCGCGAAGGTGACGTACAACGGTGTCGAGATCGGCCGGGTCGGCCACATCGGCCTCGTCGACGGCGACGGCGAACCGACGGCCGGCCTTCAACTCAACGTGGACCCGCGCTACCTGTCGTTGATTCCGGCCAACGTGCACGTCGACATCCGGGCTACGACGGTGTTCGGCAACAAGTACGTGTCGCTGACCGTGCCCGAGAACCCCTCGCCCGAACGGATCGCCAGCCACGACGTGATTCCGGCGTCGGCGGTGACGACCGAGTTCAACACGCTGTTCGAAACCGTGGTGGCGATCGCGCAGCAAGTCGATCCGGTCAAGCTGAATCAGACCCTGTCCGCGACCGCCGAGGCGTTGACCGGCCTCGGGCACCGGTTCGGCGAATCCCTGATCGACGGCAACCGCATCCTGGCCGACCTCAACCCGCAGATGCCGCAGATCCACGACGACACCCGCCTGTTGGCCGACCTCGGCGAGGTGTACGCCGACGCGGCACCGGACCTGTTCGACGGGCTGGGTGACGCGGTGACGTCGGCGGCGACGTTCAACGCCCACCGCAGCGAACTGGACGCGGCGCTGGTGGCGACGCTGGGCTTCGGTGACGTCGGCGCGGACACCTTCGCGCGCAGCGGACCGTATTTCGTGCGCGGGGCCGCCGACCTGATCCCGACGTCGAAGCTCCTCGACGACTATCGCGGCATGATGTTCTGCAGCATCCGCACGTTCAACGAGATGGAGAAGGTGGTGTCGGAAACCCTTGGCGGCAACGGGTATTCGTTGGCGACCTCGTCGGGCACCATCGCAGGCGGAGCAAACCCCTACATCTATCCCGACAACCTGCCGCGGGTGAACGCGCGCGGCGGCCCGGAGGGTCGGCCCGGCTGCTGGCAGAAGATCACGCGTGAACTGTGGCCGGCGCCGTATCTCGTGATGGACACCGGCGCCAGCATCGCGCCCTACAACCATCTCGAGTTGGGCCAGCCGATGTACATCGAGTACGTGTGGGGCCGCCAGGTCGGGGAGCTGACCATCAACCCCTGAGCTCCCTTCGCCGAGCAGACGCAAAGTGTTGCTTTTTCAGCCAGTTTCGTACGCTTTTGCGTCTGCTCGCACCCGATACTGCACCCCCAGCGCCGCCACGGCGCCGGCTTCGTTGACGGCCAAGTGCGCGAGCATCGGCGTCAGCAGGCTGCCCGCGCGGTCGTGCAGCCACCCGAACAGCCAGCCCGCCGCGCCGGTCACCAGCACCGTGGGCAGCACCGGCGTCCCCGTACCGCGCGCGTCGGCGACGTGCGACAGGCCGAACGCGGCCGACTGCAGGAGCCTGCCGCCGGTCGGCCCGAACGCGTCGGCCGCGACGGTGCCGAGCACGCCCCGGTAGGCCACCTCCTCCGACCACACCGTGCCCAGCGGTATGCCCAGCAGCAGCCAGCGCGCCACCCCGGCGGGTACCTCGCGACCGCTGAGTTCGCGTCGCGCCCTCGGGACCGCGGTGGTCGCGGCGACGGCTGCCGTGACCGCCGCGGCCGTGGCCCCGCCCAGCCGCAGGCCCTGCCACACCCGCGGTGGCCGCAGCCCCAGCTCGGCCCGGGTGAGCACCGCGAGCGCGGTGGCGACCCCGGCCTGCGGGCCGGGATGCCAGCGCGACGGCAACCGGGGCAGCACCAGGCTCCAGCCGACGAGCCCGGCGGCCAGGCCCAGCGCTGCCGTCCGCTTACCGCCGGTCACTTGGGGGTGTCTTCGGCCGCGGCCATGGACTCGTGCAACGCCAGGCGCATACGTTCGGTGTCCTCGGATGTCCAGCCGTCGGGCGGGGCGACAGCGGCCCAGCCGTCGAGGATGTACTCGCCGTAGTTGTGGCCGTGTCCGTCCGGCACCGAGCTGGCGTTGGTCATATCGGCGGCGACCTGCCAGAACGTCACGATCGGATACCACCGCATCGTCGCGGAGCGGTCGATGCCCGGGGGCTCGCTGAGCCAGTCCGGTCGGGTGAACAACAGATCCTCCGACCACCACACGATCGGATCGGACGGGTGCTGCAGGAACAGCACCCGGGTGCCGTGCCACGGTTTCTCGGTGACCTGCGCGATCTGTTCGGCGTCAGTGGCCTGGGA
The DNA here is from genome assembly GCF_053483935.1 of Mycolicibacterium sp. XJ879. Classification (NCBI taxonomy): domain Bacteria; kingdom Bacillati; phylum Actinomycetota; class Actinomycetes; order Mycobacteriales; family Mycobacteriaceae; genus Mycobacterium; species Mycolicibacterium sp. XJ879. Next base: position 28,887 of record NZ_JBEFTH010000006.1, on the reverse strand, counting down.
GAAGCGCACCGTGCGGCCGTCGTCGTAGCGGGGTTCGACCACCGGTGTGCCGGGATCGCGCCGCTCGATGAGCGCCCGCCACAGCGGGCTGGCATTGGGCGGGCCCACCCACAGCACCGACGAGAAGCCCATCTGCGAGATGTCGGGCAGCCAGCTGAACGCGGCCTGACCCGCCATCGAGCCGAGGCTTTCGCCGTACAGCATGAGGTTGGGCCGCCGGTCCGGGGGCTGCTGAGCCCACCGCTGCTGGACGGCGTCGATCATCATGCGTCCGGACTCCATCGACTTCTGCCGGTCGCCGAGAAACGAAATCCAGCTCGGCAGAAAGGAATACTGCGATGCGACCAGCGCGGTGTCGCCGTTGTACATCATCTCTACCGCGCGTGCGGCGATCGGGTTCACCCAGCCGGTGCCGGTGGTCGGGATGATCACCAGCACCTTGCGGTCGAACGCGCCGGTGCGCTCGAGTTCGCTGAGCAGCACGGCCATCCGCTCCTCGTCGGTGTCGGCGGTCTGCAGGCCGACGTAGACGCGGATGGGCACCTTGGCCGGGGCGCCGTTGAGCCGGGTCAGCTCGTCGACGTCGGGTCCGGTGCCCACGAAGTTCCTGCCCTGATATCCCAGGGTGTCCCACCCGGCGAAAGACTCTGGGCTGCCGGATCTTTCGGGTTCCAGCGGTTGGGTGACGCCCGCTCTGGTAGTGGTGTTCTGCGGCTGGAACACGCGGTTGGCGCCGGCCAGAAAACCGCGGATGAGCACGCCGTTGACCAACAGGATGACCAGCACCACGACGATGGCCGTCCCGATGAACAGGGCCACTTCGTCGTTGAGGCGCCAGCGCCTGATGAAAAACCGTGCCATGGTCTTGATTACGTCGAGCAGCAAACGGGACACGGCCACGCATACCGCGGCGACGAGGATCGCGATCGTCAGGGTGCGCAGGTAGGCCGGGGTCTCCGGGCCTTCGATGCCCATCTTCGCCGAGATGTGCCGCTGCCACGCCGCCGCGGGCACCAGCATCAGCAGGCAGGCCGCGATTGCGCCGACCACGACCACGGTCTTGAGCAGCCGCAGCACCCGTTTCGGCGGCGGCCACCACTGCGCGCGCCGTAAGACGAAGCGATGCAGAAGGGTTCCGGCGAACACCCCGATGCCGTAGCCGATCGCGGCGTTCAGGCCGCCGATCCCACCCTGAAACAGCCAGCCGCGCGGCAGCAACGACGGGGTCAGCGACAGGCAGAAGAACAGCGCACCGAAGGCGATACCGACGAAGTCCAGGCGAAGCAGGCGCCAGGCCCAGACGTATACCGGATGTCGTTCGTCGTCGGTGCGCTGGTTCACCCGAACAACCTGGGTAGCACGCCCTCCGACGTGCTGCGCAGATCCTCCAGACTGACCGTGAAGTGGTCTTGTACCTCCACGGCCTGGCTGCCCTGGTCGACGACCCCGATGCGGGTGGCGGGCAACCCACGGGCCTCGCACATGGCCCGGAACCGGCTTTCCTCGGTGCGCGGCACGGCGACGAGCACCCTGCCCGCCGACTCCGAGAAGAGGAAGGTGAAGGGGGCTGTGCCTTCTTGCCAACCTTCGGGAAGCACGATGCGGCAACCGGTTTCACCGGCCAGCGCGGACTCGACCACGGCCTGGATGAGCCCGCCTTCGGACAGGTCGTGGGCCGCGGAGACCAGCCCGTCGCGTGAGGCGGCGGTGAGCACGTCGGCGAGCAGTTTCTCGCGTTGCAGGTCGACCTTCGGCGGCAGCCCGCCGAGGTGGTCGGCGGTGACCTGCGCCCAGATCGAGCCGTCGAATTCGTCGCGGGTGTCGCCGAGCAGGATCAGCGTTTCGCCCGGTTCGGCGCCGAAACCGGTGGGGATGCGGCGCTTCACCTCGTCGATGACGCCGAGCACGCCGACGACCGGGGTCGGCAGGATCGCGGTGGCACCGGTCTGGTTGTAGAAGCTGACGTTGCCGCCGGTGACCGGGATACCAAGCGCGACACAGCCGTCGGCCAGACCGCGGACCGCCTCGCTGAACTGCCACATGACCGCCGGGTCCTCCGGTGAGCCGAAGTTGAGGCAGTTGGTCACCGCGATCGGGGTGGCGCCGGTGACCGCGACGTTGCGGTACGCCTCGGCCAGCGCCAGTTGCGCGCCGGCGTACGGGTCCAGCGCGGTGTAGCGGCCCGACGCGTCGGTCGAGATCGCGATGCCGCGCCCGGTCGTCTCGTCGACGCGCAGCATGCCGCCGTCGGCGTTCTCGGCGAGCACGGTGTTGCCTCGCACGTAGCGGTCGTACTGCTCGGTGATGAACGCGCGGCTGCACAGGTGCGGACTTGAAAGCAGCGCAAGCAAAGTCGCCTTCAGGTCCTCGCCGGTGGCCGGCCGCCGCAGCTTTGCCGACGTGTCGGCGTTCAATGCGTCCTGGGTGTCGGGCCGCTGCACCGGGCGTTCGTAGACCGGGCCCTGATGCGCCACCGTGCGCGGCGGCACGTCGACGACGGTCTGGCCGTGCCAGGTGATGCGGAGCCGATCACCGTCGGTCACCTCACCGATGACGGTGGCCAGCACCTCCCACTTGCGGCAGACCTCGAGGAACTTCTCCACGTTTTCCGGTGTGACGACGGCGCACATCCGCTCCTGCGATTCGCTGGACAGGATCTCGGCGGGCGTCATGTTCGCCGCGCGCAGCGGCACCTTGTCCAGCTCGACCGTCATCCCGCCGTCGCCTGCTGACGCGAGTTCTGAGGTGGCGCAGGACAATCCGGCTCCGCCGAGGTCCTGGATCCCGACCACCAGATCGTTGGCGTACAGCTCGAGGCAGCACTCGATCAGCACCTTCTCCATGAAGGGGTCGCCCACCTGCACGCTCGGCAGCTTCTTGCGGCCCGCGCCTGCCTCGTCACCGCCGAACGTCTCCGAGGCCAGCACCGACACACCGCCGATACCGTCCAGGCCGGTGCGCGCGCCGAACAGGATGATCTTGTTGCCGGTTCCGGAAGCGAACGCCAGGTGCAGGTCTTCCTTGCGCAGCACCCCGACGCACAGCGCGTTCACCAACGGGTTGCCTGCGTATGAGGCGTCGAACACGGTTTCGCCGCCGATGTTGGGCAGGCCCAGGGAGTTACCGTAGCCGCCGATACCGCGCACCACCCCGTCGAGCACACGGCGGGTATCGGGTGCGTCAGCGGCGCCGAACCGAAGCTGGTCCATCACCGCGACGGGCCGTGCACCCATCGCCATGATGTCGCGCACGATGCCGCCAACGCCGGTCGCGGCACCCTGGTACGGCTCGATGTAGGACGGGTGGTTGTGCGATTCCACCTTGAACGTGGCCGCCCAGCCGTCACCGATGTCCACCACGCCGGCGTTCTCACCGATGCCGGCCAGCATCGACTGGCGCATCTGCTCGGTGGTGGTCTCGCCGAAGTAGCGCAGATGTACCTTCGAGGATTTGTAGGAGCAGTGTTCGCTCCACATCACCGAGTACATCGCCAGTTCGGCGTCGGTGGGCCGTCGCCCCAGAATCTCGCGGATCCGCTCGTACTCATCGTCCTTGAGACCGAGTTCGCGGAACGGCTGCGGGTGTTCTGGGGTGGCGGCGGCGTGGTCGACAGTGTCGACCTCAGCAGGAAGCCCGGACGTCACGCCACCAGTCTAGTTTGGGGCACCGCCGGCATCGGTTTGACACGGGTTTCCGCATCGCCGCGGCGGGTAGCCGAACTGTGTCACACGAAATACGGAAGGAAGGTGACCCATGACTACAGCGACCGAAGCCGGCCAGGTGACCGGAACCAAAGACAAGAACTACAACCTGATCTGGTACACCGAGCAGTGCTTGGAGAACGCGTTGAAGATGGAAACCTACATCGAAGACGCCAAACGCGACGGTGACAACGCAGTGGTCGAGCTGTTCCAGAAGGCGCAGGCCGACAGCCGCAAGGGCGCCGAGATGGCCAAGCAGCTACTCGCGCAGCGGCTGGGCTGAGCAGGCTCAGCCGGCAGCACCGATACAGAACGCGTTGCCCGCGGGATCGGCGAGCACCACCCAGCGAAAGTCGGCACCGAAGCTGTGCCTGCCGGTTTCGCGGGCACCCAACCCGACCAGCCGCTTGACTTCGGCCTCCACGTCAGCGGCCGTGAAGTCGATGTGCACCTTGTTCTTGCCCGGCGTCGGATCGGGCACCCGCTGAAAACCCAGCGTCGGCCCGCCTGCGCGGGTGACGGTCACGAATTCGCCTGGCGCAAAGGCGGTTACTTCACCGCCCACCGCCTGCGCCCACCACCGGGCCAGCGCTTCGGGATCATCGCAGTCCAGCGTGACCATTTCCACGTTAAGAGCCATGCCGCTGACCCTATTACCTCGCGCGTAATTGAGCGCCCGCCGCGGCGCGCGCAGGCTCAACGCATGACAACCATCCAAATCCCACCGAAGTTCAGCGCCGAGATGTGGGCGGCCTTCTGGGCCGCACCGACCGCAACACCGATCGAAGACATCCTCGCCGAGGACATCGTCGGCTACTGGCAGGGCGAGCCGACGCCGGTCCGCGGCCGCGAGGCCTACGTCAGCAAGATCGCCGAGCTCGTGGCCGCCATCCCCGATCTGCGGCTGCGGCTGCTCGACAGCGCAACCGTACCGGGCCGGGCGCCCGGCGAGCAGCTGGTGTTCCTGCACTACACCGGCCACGGCACCGGCCCCGACGGCCCGGTTCTGATCCGCGGGCTCGACCGGGTCCGCACCCGCGACGGCATCGTGGTCGAGAACGTCATCCGCTACGACCAGGTCGACGAGTCCTAGACCTGGGTCAGGCCGGCGCCAGGAACGCCTGAAGCGCCGCGGCGTAGGCCGCGACGTCGGCGGCGCCCATCAGCTCACGCGCCGAATGCATGGCGAGCTGCGGCGCGCCCACGTCGACGGTCGGAATGCCGGTGCGCGCCGATGTCATCGGCCCGACCGTCGATCCGCACGGCAGGTCGGCGCGGTGCTCGTAGCGCTGCAACGGCACCCCGGCTTGCGCGCAGGCCAGCGCGAACGCCGCCGCGGTGCGCCCGTCGGTGGCATAACGCAGGTTGGGGTGCACCTTGAGCACCGGGCCGGCGTTGACTTCGATGAGGTGCGCGGGCTCGTGGCGCTCCGGGTAGTTCGGGTGCGTGGCGTGGGCCATGTCGCCGGAGGCCACCATCGAGCCCGGCAGCCGGCGCAGGAACTCCTCGCGGCCGCCGCCCTGGCTCAACGTGATGCGCTCCAGCACGGTCAGCAAGAACTCGGACTGTGCGCCGTGGTCCGATTGCGAGCCGACCTCTTCGTGGTCGAACAGCACCAGCACCGGTGTGTAGTCGCCCGGTTCGGCGGCCAGAAACGCCTCGAGGCCCGCGTAGCAGCTGGCCTGGTTGTCCAGCCGCGGTGCGCTGACCAGTTCATTGCCCGCGCCGATCAGCCGCGACGGTGTCAGGTCGTGGGTCATCAGGTCGGCGCCTAGCACATCGTCGACGTCGACGCCGGCCCGTTCGGCGACATAGCCCAGAACCGACCGCGGCCCGCCGCCGACGCCCCAGACCGCGTTGACGTGGCGCTGCGGGTCCAGCGCCACGGCCTTGCGATCCTCGGCCAGGTGGATGGCCAGCTGCGGCACCCGCAGGATCGGCTCGTCGATCCGCACCAGCGGGTGCGCGAGCCGGTTGCCGTCGCGCACCGAAAGCCGCCCGCTGATGCCGAGATCCCGGTCCAGCCACGAGTTCAGCCACGCGCCGCCGTAGGGCTGCAGCGCGGCCACCTGCCAGCCAGCGACGAACCGGTCGGGATGCTGTTTGACGCGCAGATTGGGGCTGTCGGTGTGGGCGCCGACGATGCGGAACGGCACACCAGGCTCACCGGTCTGCCATGCGAGCAGCGAGCCGGCGCGGACGCTGAAGAAACGGCCAACGGAGCTGGATTCGCCGCTCGCGGCGGAAGGCCACCCTTCGCCTTCGGCCAGCTCTCGGAACCCCGCCGACCGCAACCGCTCGGCCACCGTCGCGCAGACGTGAAATGGTGACGGTGACGCATCGATGAACTCACACAGGGCCTCTGGACTTGCCGTCATGGTTATTCATCATCGCTGACGATCTTGATCTAGGGTCGAACCGTGCCCGACCCCTTACCGCAGCCTGTGCTGGCGCCGCTCACCCCGGCGGCCATATTTCTGGTGGCGACCATCGACGAGGGTGGCGAGCAGGCCGTGCACCAGGCGCTGCCCGATATCTCGGCGCTGGTGCGCGCGATCGGATTTCGCGATCCGACCAAGAACCTCTCGGTGGTGACGTCGATCGGCTCCGACGCCTGGGACCGGTTGTTCTCCGGGCCGCGGCCCGCCGAACTGCATCCGTTCATCGCGCTCGACGGGCCCCGCCACCACGCCCCGTCGACCCCGGGAGACGTGTTGTTTCACATCCGGGCCGAGTCGATGGATGTGTGCTTCGACCTGGCGAGCCGACTCATCGCCGCGACCGAGGGCGCGTTGACCGTCGTCGACGAGGTGCACGGCTTCCGGTTTTTCGACAACCGCGACCTGTTGGGTTTCGTCGACGGCACCGAGAACCCCGACGGCCCACTGGCGCGCAGCGCGACGCAAATCGGCCCAGATGATGGGGAGCATCCCGATTTCGCGGGCGGCTGCTATGTGCACGTGCAGAAGTACACGCACGACATGGAGGCGTGGGCCGCGCTTCCGACATCCGAGCAGGAACGGATCATCGGCCGCACCAAGCAGGACGACATCGAACTCGACGACGCGGTCAAACCCGCGAACTCCCATGTGGCACTGAACGTCATCGAGGACGACGAGGGTGAAGAACTCAAGATCGTGCGCCACAACATGCCGTTCGGCGAGATCGGCAAGGGTGAGTTCGGCACCTATTTCATCGGTTACTCACGCACGCCCGAGGTCACCGAACGGATGCTGGAGAACATGTTCCTCGGCGATCCGCCCGGCAACACCGACCGACTGCTGGACTTTTCCACCGCGGTGACGGGCTCGATGTTTTTCACCCCGATCGTCGACTTCCTCAATAACCCACCGCCGCTGCCCAATTCAGCGGCATCCGATCAATCCCCGTCGCCTACCGTGGCAGCCCCGGCCAGCTATGCCGGTTCGCTTTCGATCGGCAGCCTGAAAGGAACGCCATGAACAACCTGTATCGCGACCTCGCTCCGATCACCGAGGTGGCCTGGGCCGAAATCGAGCAGGAGGCGACCCGAACGTTTCGGCGGCACATCGCCGGACGTCGGGTCGTCGACGTCAGCGAACCGGGCGGACCGGTGATGGCCGCGGTGACCACCGGACATCTGCGTGACGTGGCGCCGCCCGGGGAGGGCGTGGTGGCCCACCTGCGCGAGAGCAAGCCGCTGGTGCGGCTGCGGGTGCCCTTCACGGTGACGCGCACCGCGATCGACGACGTCGAGCGCGGTGCGCAGGACTCTGACTGGGATCCGGTCAAGGAGGCCGCCCAGACGCTGGCGTTCGTCGAAGACCGGGCGATTTTCGAGGGGTACGCGGCCGCCGCCATCGAGGGCATCCGCCAGTGCAGCTCCAACCCGGCGCTCGCGCTGCCCGACGATCCACGCGACTTCGCCGACGTCATGGCCCAGGCGTTGTCGGAACTGCGGCTGTCCGGTGTCGGAGGGCCGTATTCGGTGCTGCTGTCGGCGGAGGCCTACACCAAGGTCAGCGAAACCACCGAGCACGGCTATCCGATCCGTGAGCATCTCAACCGGCTGATCGGCGGCGGCGACATCATCTGGGCGCCCGCCATCGACGGCGCGTTCGTGCTGTCCACCCGCGGCGGCGATTTCGATCTGCAGATCGGCACCGACGTGGCGATCGGCTACCTGTCACACGATGCAGGCACCGTGCAGCTCTACCTCGAAGAGACGCTGACGTTCCTGTGCTACACCTCGGAGGCCTCGGTCGCCCTGACCGCCGGCTGACCCCATCTGCCGCGAGACTCAGGCCGCGAGCACCGAGTCCAGCGCGGAGTAGAAGATGCCCAATCCGTCGTCGGACGGGCCGGTCAGCGCCTCGGTGGCGTGTTCGGGGTGCGGCATCAGCCCGACGACCCGGCGGTTCTGCGAGCAGATCCCGGCGATATCGCGTTGGGAGCCGTTGGGGTTGTCCCGGTAGCGGAACACCACACGGTCCTCGCCCTCGAGTTCGTCGAGCACCTGCTCGCTGGCGACGTAGCGGCCCTCACCGGATTTCAGCGGCACCAGGATGTCGGCGCCGAGGTCGTAACGCGACGTCCACGCCGTGGAGTTGGAGGCCACCTGCAGCCACAGGTCACGGCACACGAAATGCAAACCGGCATTGCGGGTCAGCGCGCCGGGCAGCAGGCCCGCCTCGCAGAGCACCTGAAAACCGTTGCAGATGCCCAACACTGGCATGCCGTGTTTCGCGGCGGCCACCACTTCGCCCATCACCGGCGCAAACTTCGCGATGGCGCCCGCGCGCAGATAATCGCCGTAGGAGAAGCCGCCGGGCACGATCACGGCGTCGACGTTCTTGAGGTCGGCGTCGGCGTGCCAGAGGTTCACCGCGGTGCCGCCGGCTAACCGCACGGCCCGCGCGGCGTCGATGTCGTCGAGCGTGCCGGGAAATGTGATGACCCCCACACGTGTACTCATGACTGCTCCCTGCTCACCGACCAGTCCTCGATGACGGTGTTCGCCAACAGCGATTCGGCAATTTGCGCCAACGTGTCGTCATCGATGCTGTCGTCGACCTCGAGTTCAAATCGCTTGCCCTGCCGCACATCTGAGACGCCGTTGTACCCGAGACGGCTCAACGCGCCGACGATCGCCTGGCCCTGCGGATCGAGGATTTCCGCCTTGGGCATCACGTGCACCACCACCTTTGCCACGGCGACAACTGTACCGGCGAGTCAGCGCCCTGGTCTCATCGGCACGATCCGAGGTAGGCCCCGCACAGCGGGGTCGCCATGGCGTCGAAGATCTGCACGTCGGGAACCGGCGACCAGGGCACCCGCGCCGGCAGCGTCGACCACATCGCCAGCTCGACGATGGTGCTGCTGTCGGGGTGGGCCAGCAGGTACTGCCGCATGATCTGCTGGCCCGCCACGCTGATCACCGCCGCGAGCCGATCGGGTTGGTCGGTGGTGATCGACGGCGAGACGAACGGCGCGGTCAGCTGGCAGCTGCGCAGCCGGGTTTTGGCCTGCTCGAACGTCTGCGTCGCCGTCGGGCCGCCCTGGGACACCGGGCCGCGCCAGTGCACCACCTGCGCCTGCAGCTGCCATTCGCCGGGCGGGTTGGGCACCGCCGCCTGCGCGGCGACGGCGTGGTCGCGGGGGTCGGCGATGACGGGCGGGCTGGCGCAGGCCTGTTCGAACGCGAAACGCGGCGCGGTGGCGGTGACGGCCAGCTCGGCGAGCCCTGGCCAGCGATAGACCGGGTACAGCGGGATCGCGGTGGACACCATCCACGCCGAGTCGGGGATGGTGTTGCAGGCCGGCGGGCAGATGTCTGGGGCGGCGTGTACCGGCGGACCTGGTATGACGGCCAGTCCACAGGCCGCCAGGAGCACCGCGAGCATCATCCGCACGCTTGAACCACCCCCTGACAGCCTTAGGCCGCCACAATATTAGGTATGGAATTGACGCATTTCGGCCATTCATGCTTACTCGCGACGTTCACAACGGATTCCGGGGATTCCGGGGATTCCGGGGATTCCGGCACCACCGTTCTTTTCGATCCGGGCGTCTTCTCGCACGGCTTCGAGGGCATCACGGGCCTCTCGGCGATCCTGATCACCCATCAGCACGCCGATCACGCCGACACCGAGCGGCTACCCGCCCTGCTCGACGCGAACCCGCAGGCCGCGTTGTACGCCGACCCGCAGACCGCCGCGCAGCTCGGTGGGCCGTGGCAGGCCGTGCAGGTCGGCGATGAGTTGCAGATCGGCCACCTGACCGTGCGCGGCGCCGGCGGCCAACATGCGGTGATCCATCCCGAGATCCCCGTGATCGACAACATCTCCTACCTCGTCGACGACGGATCCCATGCCGCCCGGCTGATGCATCCGGGCGACGCGCTGTACATCCCGGGCGAGCCGGTCGACGTGCTCGCGACGCCTGCGGCCGCGCCGTGGATGAAGATCTCCGAAGCGGTGGACTACCTGCGGGCCGTCGCGCCGACACATGCGGTGCCGATCCACCAGGGCATCATCGATCCCAGCGCCCGCGGCATCTTCTACGGCCGGCTCTCGGAGATGACCGACACCGATTTCCAGGTGCTGCCCGAGGAGAACGGCGTCACCTTCTGACCGCGAGCAGACACAAACTCGCACGTTTGCCCCCGGTTTTGTGCGACTTCGCGTCTGCTCGCGCTAAGTGGAGGCGGCGGCGCGGCCCGCGGCCCGACCGGAGAAGATGCAGCCGCCGAGAAACGTGCCCTCCAGCGACCGGTAGCCGTGTACGCCGCCGCCGCCGAACCCAGCGGCCTCCCCCGCCGCAAACAGCCCGTCGAACACGCTTCCGTCGGCTTTGAGCACCCGCGAGTCCAGGTCGGTTTCCAACCCGCCCAACGACTTCCGCGTCAAGATATGCAGCTTGACGGCGATCAGCGGGCCGGCTTTGGGGTCGGTGAGCCGGTGCGGGGCGACGACGCGGCTGACCCGGTCGCCCAGATAGTTGCGCGCCACCCGGATGGCGGCGATCTGGGTGTCCTTGGTGAACTTGTTGACCACCTCGCGGTCGCGGGCGGTGACTTCGGCTTCCACCGTCGCGTAGTCCAGCGGCAGCACGTCGGGCACGTCGTTCATGGCAGACACCAAGTCGCGCAACGTGTTCGCACTGACGAAGTCCACGCCACGGTCGACGAACGCCTGCACCGGCGGCGGCGCGCCCGGACGCACCCGGCGCAGCACCTCGGCGATGCTGCGGCCGGTCAGATCGGGGTTTTGCTCCTGGCCCGACAGCGCGAACTCCTTGGCGATGATGCGGGCGTTGAGCACGAACCAGGTGTAATCCTGGCCCGTGCGCGCAATGTGTTCCAGCGTGCCGAGGGTGTCGAAACCCGGATACAGCGGCGCGGGCAGGCGGTTGCCGTGCGCGTCCAACCACAGCGACGACGGGCCCGGCAGGATGCGGATGCCGTGCATCGGCCAGACCGGGTCGTAGTTGGTGATGCCCTCGGTGTAGTGCCACATCCGGTCGCTGTTGATGACACGCCCGCCCGCCGTCTCGGTGACGCCGATCATCCGGCCATCGACGTGCGCGGGCACACCGGAGAGCAACTGGTCGGGCACCCGGCCCATCCGCTTGGGCCAGTTCTGCCGCACCAGATCGTGGTTGCCGCCGATGCCGCCGCTGGCGACGACGACCGCTTGGGCGCGGAAATCGAAGTTGCCGACGGGATTTCGCGACGACGCGATACCGCGTGCGTCGTCGGACGGCTCGAGCACGGTGCCGCGCACCCCGACCACGGCGCCACCTTCGACGATCAGCTCATCGACGCGGTGGCGATATCTGAACGTGACGGCGGGTGAGTCGAGCAGCCGGCGCGCGAAGACGTCGACGATGGCGGGCCCGGTGCCCCAGGTGATGTGGAACCGGGGCACCGAGTTGCCGTGCCCGCGTGCGTCGTAGCCACCGCGTTCGGCCCAGCCGACGAGCGGAAAGGTCTGTAATCCACGCTCGCGCAACCAGCTACGCTTCTCACCGGCCGCGAAGTCGACGTAGGCGTGCGCCCACCGCCGGGGCCAGTGGTCTTCTGGCCGGTCGAATCCGGCGGTGCCCAGCCAGTCCTGCAGCGCGAGCTCATGGCTGTCACGGATACCGAGCCTGCGCTGTTCGGGACTGTCGACGAAGAACAGCCCGCCGAACGACCAGTACGCCTGACCGCCGAGGTTGTTGGCGTTCTCCTGGTCCACGATCAGCACCCGCTTGCCGCGTTCGGCGACTTCGCACGCCGCCACCAGCCCGGCCAGCCCCGCTCCCACGACGATGACGTCAGCATCTGCCATGGCCGCCACGTTAGCGGTCAGGTGCTACGCCGCGGCCGGCATTGCCCGGTACGTCGGCCACTGATACACGCTGCCGGTGCAGTGGTGCAGTAGCGCGAGGTCGACGGCGTCGAGCATCGCCTGCCGTGGCCCGGGCCTGCGTAGCTGGCGTGCGGCGACCGCGATCCGCACGACGCCGCCGCGGCGCGCCGTGCGTTGCGCGGACAGCACCAGCGTCCGGCACCACCAGGGTTCGGAAAGGAAACCCTCGCCGATACCGAGCACCCGGGCGCGCACCGTCGTCGCACGGACCAGGTCGGTGATGCCGCTCAGCCCGGCAACAAGCCGGAACCCATTGCGCGGCAACGCCGTCGTCGTCCCCGTCGACAGGGCCCACCCGGGTGCGGCGAAAATCCTGGTGCGCAGCCCGGCGTGTTCCATCACCCGGTCGGCACCCATCAGCCGCAAGTTCGCCTCGTACGCGGGTAGCGTCGCGAACTCGCCGCGGCGCTTCTTGGTGGCGGCTTCGTCGAAGCCGTGCAGCACGACGGCGTCACCGCCGGCGCGGCGGGTCCTCAGCCAGTCCACGGTGGGCGCGTCGGCCTCGAGCCGGTAGCCGCCCTTGAGCCGGGGCGCAACCAGAAACGACGCGGGCACACCGCGCGTGTCCAGCTGGGCACAGAACGCGTCGACGTCGGCCAGGGTGCGGTCGCTGATCCCGCAGATCGAGACGATGAGTTGTCCAGCCACGCGCCCCACTGTGGCAACGCCAGGTGTCGCGACGGTGTCTGACACGTCGACGCCAGGTGGCCGCTGGTTTACTTCGGCAAGACCTCTTCGATGGCCGCGATCACCTCGGGCGCGTCGGGTTCGGTGCGCGGCCGGAACCGCTTGGCCACCTTGCCGTCAGGGGCCAGCAGGAATTTCTCGAAGTTCCACTGGATGTCGCCGGCCTCGCCGTCGGCGTCGGGTGTCTTGGTCAGCTGTTCGTACAGTGGATGCCGCTCTGCGCCGTTGACGTCGGTCTTGGCCAGCAGCGGAAACGTCACACCGTAGGTGGTCGAGCAGAACTCGCCGATCTCCTCGGCCGTGCCGGGCTCCTGTCCCATGAACTGGTTGCACGGCACGCCGATGACGGTGAGTCCACGGTCGCGGTAGTCCTTCGCCAACTGTTCCAGCGCCGTGTACTGCGGGGTGAGGCCGCACTTGGAGGCGACGTTGACCACCAGCGCGGCGCCGTCGGCCAACTGGCCGAGCGTGGTGTTCTTGCCGTCGAGTGTGGTCAGCGGGATATCGGTCAGCGGTGTGTCGGTCATGACTGGCACGCTACTCGCTTTTGAAAAGCATCCCCGCGACTCGGTGCACCAACGCGATCGGATCGTCGCCGGTGTCGATCGCTGGAATGTTGCCGTTCAGCCACAGCAGCGAAAAGCCGTGTACCAGAGACCATGCCGCAAGCGCCGCGGCTTGCGGGTCGCCGACGGCGCGGGAGTCGCCGAGGGTGCCGACGCCTTGCGCGAGCTCGGTGCCGGCCGCGCCCACCGCGGCCGTCAACTCGGGGTCTCCGGGCTTGACCAGGGCGCGGTCGAACATCACCGCGTAGTGACCGGGGTGGCCCAGCGCGAACCGCACATAGGCCAACGCGGCGTCGATGAACTCTCCTCGGGCGTCGGCGAGTTCGGCAGCCAGCAACCGCCAACCTTCGGCCGCCAGCGCGGTGAACAACCCGCGGCGGTCGGCGAAGTGGTGCGCGGGCGCGGCGTGCGAGACGCCGGCGGCCCGGGCCAGTTCGCGCAGCGAGATGCCGTCGGCGCCGCGCTCGGCCACCAGGTCGGCGGCCTGGGTCAGGATGACGGCCTTGAGGTCGCCGTGGTGATAGGACGCCTTGCTCACGGGGCCAGCATACCGGCTCAATCTTGACAATGACTAGATTTCGGCTCTACCGTGAACTTGTCACTGTCAAGATCGGAGTTTGTCATGGCTGTAGTTCTCGCCCTGGTGTTCGGCACGCTTGCGGCCCGGGTCGTCGGCTGGTTGGGAATCGACTACGTCGACAGCTGGCCCGCGGCGATCGCCGTCGGACTGGCCGCGATGTTCGCGCTCACCGGCGTCGCGCATTTCGTCAACCCGCTGCGCCGCGACATGATCGCGATCGTCCCGCCGCGGCTGCCCGCACCTGCCCTGCTGGTGAGCATCACCGGCGTGCTGGAACTTCTCGGCGCGGTCGGGTTGCTGTATCCGCCCACCCGGGTCGCGGCAGCGGTGTGCCTGTTCGCGCTGATGCTGGTGATGTTTCCCGCCAATGTCTACGCGGCCCGGATGCCCAACCCCCCGAAGTCGATGAACACGCGGCTGCCTCTGCGCACCGCCGAACAGGTGCTGTTTCTAGGCGCCGCCGCCATCGTGGTCGGCCTTGGCGGCATCTAGCAGCCAGGCGTACTGGAACGCGGCTTCCTTCCAACGTTCATAGCGTCCGCTGATGCCGCCGTGGCCGGCGTTCATCTCCGTCTTCAGCAGCACCGGCTCGCTGTCGGCCTTGGTGTAGCGAAGGGCGGCAACCCATTTCGCCGGCTCCACGTAGTAGACCCTGGTGTCGTTGAGCGACGTCATCGCCAGGATCTTCGGATACCGTTTGGCGGTCACGTTCTCGTACGGCGAGTACGACTTCATGTACTCGTAGACGGCCTTGTCCTCCAACGGATTTCCCCATTCGTCCCATTCGGTGACGGTCAACGGCAGCGACGGGTCCAGGATCGTGGTGAGCGGGTCGACGAACGGCACCACGGCCAGAACTCCCGCGAACACCTCGGGCGCCATGTTGGCCACCGCACCCACCAACAGTCCGCCTGCGCTTCCGCCGTGCGCCACCAGGTTCTCCGGGCGCGTGACGTCGGTGGCCACCAGATGCTCCGCCACCGCGACGAAATCGGTGAAGGTGTTCTTCTTCTCCAGCATCTTGCCGTGCTCATACCATGGCCTGCCGAGTTCGCCGCCGCCGCGCACGTGCGCGACCGCGAAGACCATTCCGCGATCCAGCAGCGACAGCCGCGCGATGGAGAAGCGCGGGTCTTCACACATCTCGTAGGCCCCGTAGCCGTACAACAGCGTCGGCGCCGGAAACTGCACGCCGATGCGGTGCACGATCGAGATCGGGATGCGGGCGCCGTCGGGCGCGACGGCCCAGTCCCGACGCTCAACGTAATCCTCTGGCCGGTAATCGCCGAGCACAGGCTGCTCGCGCAGCAGCGTGCGCTCACCGGTCGCCAGGTCGAAGTCGTAGATCCGGACGGGCGTCACGAACGAGGTCGCGCCGATCCGCAGCTTCGGTGAGCTCCAGTTCGGGTTGCCTGCCAGACCAGCCGACGTCAACTCGGTGTCGAACGTGATCTCTTGGGGCTGCCCGTATCGGCCGTCCTCATAGAGCGGCCACAGCTGGATCTTGGGCAGCGCCTCGCTGCGGTAGCCGACCACCAGATGCGATTCGAACGCGTCCACCGAATCCAGCCGCACGTCGTCGCGGTGCTCGATCAGCGTACGCGTCGCAGTCGGATCGGATACCGGCGCCTCGACGAGCGTGAAGTTCTCCGCACCGTCGTTGTGCAGGATCAGGAAGCGGTCCTGCCCGCCGACAACAGCGTGTTCCACCGAGTACTCGACGAGTTCGCGGCGCGGCCACACCGTGGCGAATTCGGCCTGCGGGTCACTCGCGTCGGCGTAGCGCATCTCCGACGTGACGGCGCTACCCGCCGCGATCAGGATGTACTTGTCGCTTCGGGTGCGGCCCACCGCGAGCCAGAACCGTTCGTCGGGTTCGTGATATGCGCGTTGCGCGGGCAACCCGGACCCGATGCGGTGGCGCCAGACGGTGTCGGGACGCCACGCGGCGTCGACGGTGGTGTAGTAGACGGTGCGGTTGTCGGCCGCCCACGTCACCCCGGGAGCGATCCCGACGATCTCGTCATCAAACAGCTGGTTTGTGCGTAAGTCCTTGAACCGCAACGTGTACCGTTCGTCGCCCTTGACGTCGACGGAATACGCCAGCACGGTGCCGTCCAGGCTCACCGACGCGGCGCCCAGCGCGAAGAACTCGTGTCCGTCGGCCTCCACGTTCTCGTCGAGCAACACCTGCTCGCCGGGTATCTCGGTGTTCTCGTCGAGCACCGGCGGCGTCCAGTCGTCGGGGTCCTCGACCGGGCAGCGGCAGTGCACGCTGTACTGCTGGCCTTCGAAGCTGCGCCCGTAATACCACCAGTCCTGGCGCCGGGTCGGCACGGAGAGGTCGGTCTCCTTGGTCCGGGCCTTGATCTCGTCGAAGATCTTCTCGCGCAACGGCGCCAGGTGTGCGGTGACGTGCTCGGTGTAGGCGTTCTCGGCGTTGAGGTGCTCGATGACCTCCGGGTTGGATTTGTCGCGCAGCCACTCGTAGGGGTCGACGAAGACGTCGCCGTGATGTTCGCGGCGGTGTTCGATGCGCTTGGCTTCAGGAGGGTTCACGCGGCGGTTCCGATCCAGTCGGCGAAGTTGCGGCCGGAAATACGTTCGTAGGCCTCGATGTAGCGCGCTCGTGTGGCGTCGACGATGTGCGCGGGTAGCGGTGGGGGTGGGTCCTCCCCGTAGCGGTCCCAACCGGACTCCGGGCTGGTGAGCCAGTTGCGGACGAACTGTTTGTCGAAGCTCTGCTGCACAACCCCTTCTTTCCAGTCGTCGGCGCGCCAGTACCTGCTCGAGTCGGGGGTGAACACCTCGTCGGCCAGTCGCAGCGTGCCGTCGTCGTGCACGCCGAACTCGAACTTGGTGTCGGCCACGATGATGCCCTTGCTCAGCGCGTAATCCGCGCCCTGGCGGTAGGTCCGTAGGGTGACATCGCGCACCTGCTCGGCGCGCTCGGCGCCGATCAGATCCACCACCGCGTCGAACGAGATGTTCTCATCATGCTGTCCCAGTTCGGCTTTGGTGGCCGGGGTGAACAGCGGCTCGTCGAACCTGCTGGCTTCGACCAGCCCGGACGGCAACGCGATCCCGCACAGCGTGCCGCTATTCTGGTAGTCGATCAGGCCCGAGCCGGTGAGGTAACCGCGGGCCACCGCTTCCACCGGAAGCATCTCGAGTTCGGCCACCACCAGCGCGCGGCCGAGCACTTCTTCGGGGATGCGCTCGTCGTCGGGCGGGCCGGCCAGGTGGTTCGGCGCATCAGCCGACCGGGCCAACAATTCGAAGAAGAACACACTCATCGCGGTCAAGATGCGGCCCTTGTCCGGGATCTGCGAGTCCAGGATGTGGTCATAGGCCGAGATGCGGTCGCTGGCGACGAACAGCAGCGTCGCGTCGTCGACGCGGTACAGCTCACGGACTTTACCGCTGGCCAGATGTTGGTAGTCGGACAGAGCGGGGCGCATCCGGCCAGCCTATCGGGCAGCATCAACCGCATGAGTTCGCGGTTTCTCCCCTATGCCACGACGCCTTCGCGCTTCGTCGGCCAGTTCCTCAGCGACGTCGTCGTGCTCGGCTGGACCATCGTGTGGCTGTCGGTCGGCGCGGCCGTGCAATCCGCGGTGGCCACCATCGCCGCCGTCGGCCGCCAGGTCGAGATCGGCGCCAACGGTGTCGCCGACAACCTCGACACGGCGGGCAGCCGCACTGACGATGTGCCGTTCGTCGGTGATGCGCTGGCCAAACCGTTGCGGGCGGCCGCCGATGCCGCGCTCGACATCGCCGGTGCCGGGCACAGCCTCGACACCACCGCGTCGTGGCTGGCGTGGGTGTTGGCGCTCGCCGTGGCCGCCCCGCCGATCCTGTTCGTCGCGATGCCGTGGCTGATGCTGCGGGTGCGGTTCGCCCGTCGCAAGTGGACGGCGATCACGCTGGCCCGTACGCCGGCGGGCGAACAGTTGTTGGCGCTGCGGGCACTGGCCAATCGGCCGCTGGCGCAGTTGGCGCAGATCCATGCCGATCCCGTCGGGGCCTGGCGTAACCACGACGCGGTGGCGATCCAGGGTTTGGCCGCGCTGGAGTTACGCGCGGCCGGCATCCGCCGTTAGCGATTTGTGCACGATTTCCCGCGGTGACCGCGGGTTTTCGTGCACAAATCGCCGGGATGGAACCGTTCTCGGTCGCGGCGCGTCTGCTTAAGTGTGCTGGAGGACTACCTTCGCGACCACGACGGCGTCATCACGCTGGCTCAGGCGCGCGCCGCAGGCCTCAGCGACGACGCAGTCGGCAGGCGGGTCCGCTCCGGCCGGTGGCTTCGGTGCTCGCCGGGTGTGTTTTTCGCCGACGATCGCCCGTTCACCGACGCGTCACGAATCCGCGCAGCGGTCTGGTCTCATGGTCCGCTGGCAGTCGCCAGCGGCTTGAGCGCAGCATGGTGGCACGGACTAACCGGCTTCGCACCGGATGTCGTCGAAGTGACGGTACCGAGAGTCAGCAATCATCGGCGGCGGCCGGGAGTCCGCACTCGACGACGCGACTTGGCGCCGAAGGACATCGTCGAACGAAAAGGCTTGCAGATTACCGCGCTGCCGCTGACGGTCGTCGAAGCAGCCGTCCGTCGCGGCGGTGCGATGCTGATGGATGCGGCATTGCAACGACGCGTCGAACTGCCGCAGCTCTGGCGTGCACACCTACGAAACAAGGGCCGCCATTCGCCCTGCTCGGTTGGCAGGTGCTGCGCTTCACATGGCTGGACCTCGCCGAGTACCCCGACCGCGTCATCGCCGAGATCAAGTGCGCGTGCCGCTAGCCGAGCATGCGCCGCCACACCCGCCCGTAGGAGTAGCGCGCGGTGACCGAACCGAACCGCACCCGCCCGCGCACGACGAGGTGCAGCTGCGCCGAGTGCGGACCGTAGGGCACCTTCAAGGTGGCGCTGCCGCCGAGGGTGCCGACGCCGTTGAGATCGGCCGTGGCGCCGTCGGGCAGGATCAGCTCGGTCGAGCTGAAATAGTCGTCGATGTCCAGCACGACGGACGGGCTCTGCAACGTGGCGCTGGTGAAATCCAGCGTGGTGTCGCACATCCGGGTGTGCAGCCGCAGGTGCGAGGGCACCGTCCACTGTCCGCGGCGGGTGATCGTCGACATCCGGCCCCGCACCAGCTCACCGCCGTCCGGCGACGCCGACGGCGACTGCGGCAGGTCGGCCAGCACCGCACGCAGGTCACCGCGGGTGCGGGCGGTCAGCACCGTGTCGAGCCGCTCGCTGAACTCGTCGAGCGTGAGCAGGCCCTGGCCGACGGCGCGCTCGAGCAGTTGGCGCGTGTGTTCACGGTCGGCATCGGACACACGCAGGTTCGCGTCACCGGAGTCCATGCTTCAAGGGTAGGCGCTGGCGCAGATGGTGCCCCAACAGCGATAGCCCCGCGATCGACACGATGCCGGTCGCCATGACGGCGGCGAACGCATCGGGCTTCACACCTGCAGCTCGACCACCAAATGCCGGATGCCGGTGTGCCGGTTGCTGCGTGTCCACTCCACGGGTTTTACCAGCCGCGCCGACGAGAACCGGGTCAGCAGCTCCCCGAACAGCACCCGAAGCTCCAAACGAGCCAGGTTCGCCCCGAGGCAGTAGTGCACGCCGTGCCCGAAACCCAAGTGCGGGTTGGGTTTACGGGTGATCTCGAACGTGTCCGGTTCGGCGAACACCGTCGCGTCGCGGTTGGCCGAACCTTCCCAGACCTGCACCTTCTGCCCGGCATGGAGGTGGCAGCCCGCCAGTTCGACCTCGCGCGTGGCGGTACGCCGCTTCGACGGCGACGGCGACGTCCAGCGCACCATCTCCTCGACGGCGGTGGGCAGCTGGTCCAGATCAGTGCGCAGCGCCGCCAGTTGGTCGGGATGCTCGATCAGTGCGAGCAACCCACCTGCCACGGAGTTGCGGGTGGTCTCGGCTCCGGCGCTGAACAGCAGGCTGAAGAACAGGTACAGCTCCAGCTCCGACAAGCCCTCCTCGAGCGTGGCGTTGGCGACGACGGACAACATGTCGTCGGTCGGCTCGGCGCGCTTGGCCGCGATCAACTCCTGGCCGTATGCATACATCCTGGCCCCGGCTTCCTCCACCGACACCGGCCCGACCTGCCCCAGTTCGGCTCTGCGGGCATCGCCGAAGTCGAACTGCGGCTCGATGGCGTGGAACAACCAATGGCGTTCGGACTCAGGAACTCCCAGCAAGATGCAGATCATCTGCATCGGCAGTTCGGCGGCGATGTCGACAAGGAAGTCGAACGGCTCCCCTGGCACCACGGCGTCCAGCAGCCGCCGGGCCCTGGCGCGTAGGTCGTCCTCGACTCGGCGGATCATCCGCGGGGTCAAACCGGAGCTGACCAGCCGCCGGATCTCGGAGTGTCGCGGGTCGTCCATCATGTTGAGCACCTGCCCGGCGACCGACAGGTCTTGCAGCAGCGTGCCGCCGTACGGTCGCTCCCCACCGGTCACCGACGAATAGGTCGCCGGATCACGCAGCACGGCAAGGGTTTCGGCGTGGGTGGCCACCGACCAGAAGCCCTCACCGTCGGGGGTGTGCTCGGTCGGTTCATGCCAGTACACCGGCGCCTCACGCCGATGCAGCGTGAACAGCTCGTGCGGAAAACCGTCGGCGAAGTTGTCCAGATCGGTGAAGTCGACCCGGGCCAGCTCCGCTGCCGAGGTCACAGGATGGCACCCGAGGTGTACTTGGCCGCTTCGGGGTAGCGGCTGACCAACTCGTCGACGGCCTCGACGACCCGGTCCACCTGGTCACCGGCCGCACCGGTGAAGGCTTGCTTGTCGGCCAGGGCCGCGTCGAGCGCGGGCCGGTCCAGCGGCAGCCGCGTATCGGCGGCGAGCCGGTCGAGCAGGTCGGGTTCGAAACCCTTCTCCCGCATGGCGAGCGCGACGGCCACCGCGTGCTCCTTGATCACCTCGTGAGCGGCTTCGCGACCCATACCCGCGCGCACCGCAGCGATCAGGATCCGGGTGGTGGCCAAGAACGGTAGGTACCGGTCGAGTTCACGCTGGATCACGGCCGGATAGGCGCCGAACTCGTCGAGCACCGTCAGGAACGTTTCGGTCTGCCCGTCGATCGCGAAGAACGCGTCGGGCAGCGCCACCCGTCGCACCACCGAGCAGAATACGTCGCCCTCATTCCATTGCGCGCCTGCGAGTTCCGCAGCCATCGACGCGTAGCCACGCAACACCACCTGCAGCCCGTTGACCCGCTCACACGAGCGGGTGTTCATCTTGTGCGGCATGGCCGACGAACCGACCTGCCCCGGGGCGAACCCTTCGGTCACCAGCTCGTGGCCCGCCATCAACCGGATGGTGTGCGCCAACGAGGACGGGCCGGCACCCACCTGAACCAGCGCCGAGACCACGTCGTGGTCCAGCGACCGCGGATACACCTGCCCGACGCTGCTGAAAAGCTCGGTGAACCCCAGGAATTCGGCAACCCGGCGTTCCAGGTCGGCCAGCCGGGCGGTGTCTCCGCCGAATAGGTCGAGCATGTCTTGTGCGGTGCCCATCGGGCCCTTGATTCCGCGCAGCGGATAACGGTCGATCAGCGAACGCAGTCGTTGCAGCGCGATCAGCATCTCTTCGGCGGCCGAGGCGAACCGCTTGCCGAGCGTGGTGGCCTGCGCCGCGACGTTGTGGCTGCGGCCGGCCATCACCAGGTCGCGGTAGCTGATCGCCCGCTCGGCCAGCCGGGCCACGACGGCGACGCCGTGGGAGTGCACCAGTTCCATCGACCGGCGGATCTGCAGCTGTTCGACATTCTCGGTGAGGTCGCGGCTCGTCATGCCCTTGTGCACGTGCTCGTGGCCGGCCAGCGCGTTGAACTCCTCGATGCGCGCCTTGACGTCGTGGCGCAGCACCCGTTCGCGTGCTGCGATCGAGGACAGGTCGACCTGTTCGAGCACCCGCTCGTAGTCGGAGAGAGCAGCCGAGGGCACGTCGACCCCCAGCTCTACCTGCGCGCGCAGCACCGCCAGCCACAGTCGGCGCTCCGCGACGATCTTGGCCTCGGGCGACCAGATGGTCGCCATCTCCTCGCTGGCGTAGCGGTTCGCCAACACATTGGGGATCGTCACAGCCACACAGCTTACGGGCCACCGGGCGGGCCCAGACCTAGTCCGGCGCGTCGCTCAGATGCTTCTCGTCGAAGAGCTCCGCCGAGTCGACACCGAGCCGACGGTTGATCACCATCGTGATGAAGAACAGCACGATCCCGATCGCGACCAGCGCCAACGCGACGACGTACTGCTGGGCGGGCCGACCCGACAGCGGGGTCACGAGATACAGCGACACGATGAACCCGATCACCGGCAACGCCGTCGGCGTGCGGAAATGTCGGCCGCCCGCGACCACGTCGCGCCGCAGCACCAGCACGGCGACGTTGACCATCGCGAACACCGCGAGCAGCAACAGCGACGTGGTGCCGCCGAGCACCGCGATGGCGTTCGAGCTGGCGAACACCGACACGTAGAGGATGAGCCCGAACGCGATCAACGTGGTGAACACGATCGCCACCCATGGCGTGCGGGTGCGCGGATGGACAGTGCCCAGGACCGGCGGCAAAACGTGTTGGCGGGCCATGCCGTAGATCAACCGGCTGGCCATCAGCATGTTGATCAACGCGGTGTTGGACACTGCGAACATCGAGATGAACGGGAAGATCTCTTCGATCGGCAGGTTTGGCGCGCCGGTCTTGACCACCTCCACCAGCGGAGTGTCGCTGGCGGCCAGCGTGCCGACCGGCACCAGCGCCACCGCGACGATCGCCACCAGGATGTAGACGACCCCGGCGATACCCAGACCCGAAAGCAGCACCTTGGGAAAAATGTTCACCGGATCCTTGGTTTCCTCGGCCATGTTCACCGAGTCCTCGAATCCGACCATCGCGAAGAACGCCAGCGACGTCGCGGCGGTCACGGCCATGAACGTGTTCTTGTCCGACGCGGTCTCGAACGCGACCACCCGGCCGAAGTCGACGTCGATCCCGCGGGTGAAGGCCCACAACCCGACGAAGAGCACCAGCATCAGGCCGGTCGCCTCGATGATCGTCAGCACGACATTGAGTTTCACGCTCTCGCCGACACCGCGCAGGTTGACCATCGCCAGCAGCGCCATGAACAGCAGTGCGAGGACGGCGATTCCGAACTTGCTCCAACCCAGCCCGAAACCGGTGTCGAAGTTGGCGGCGAAAAAGCGCGATGCGGTGGACGCCGAAGTGATACCGGAGCACATCACCACAAAGGCGACCAGGAATGTCACGAACTGGATACCAAACGCCTTGTGCACGTAGAGCGCAGCACCGGCGGCTTGCGGATACTTCGTCACCAGCTCCAGATAGCTGAATGCGGTGAGGGTCGCGATCAGAAACGCGATCAAGAACGGGAGCCACGCCGCCCCACCGACTTCGGCCGCGACGTCACCCGTCAGCGCGTAGACGCCGGTGCCGAGGATGTCGCCAACGATGAAGAGCAGCAACAGGCCGGGGCCCAGCACCCGTCGTAGTTCCGGCTCCTGATTCGCGGTGGCGGGAGTGCCCATCAGCTGTCCCGGGCCTTTCCTGGGCCCGCCGTTACGCGATTCGCTCGTCGACCGGCGCCAGGACATCGATGACGTCGATGAGCGTGGCGCGTGCCGATGCGCGTGGACCGTCGCCGTCGCCGACGAGCGCGGCCACCACCGCACCGTCGACGGCGTTGACCAAGGCCGTCAGGTACTCGGACCGCACCGACCGCCCGGAGCGCTCGATCACCTCGACGACGGCGTCGGTGCGTTGGCGCAGGATCTGCCGCTGGATATCGCGCAGCATCGGTTGGCGCGCACATGCGATGTAGCGCTCGTACCGCGAGATCAACTGTTCGCTGCCGCCCTGCCCGACGGCGTCGTCGACCAACAGGTCGACCAGGATGGCGGCGGTCGACTCGGCGCCGCGACGGCGCCGCGGCAGCATTGCCACCCGCGCCCGCAGTTGTTCGGTTTCGCGTTCACCGACGTGTTCGACGGCCTTGGCGATGAGGTCGTCCAGCGAGGAGAAGTAGTACGTCGTCGACGCCAACGGCAGCCCGGCGCGACGGGCCACCGCGCGGTGCCGGACCGCGTCGAAGCCGCCCTCGCACAGCAGATCGGCAGCCGCGCTGACCAGCGCGCACCGCCGACGTTCTCCCTTAGGAGTGACTGCTGCCGTCACCTCTAGCATGCTGCCAGCCGGGCGGGTCTCCCATTGCGCTTTCGGCCAATCAACAGGCTTTACTCAGAAACTCTCGGCGATGGCATGATTGCCGCCATGTCCGAACTGAGCCGGCGCGCGCTGCTGCGTCTGGGCGGCAGTGTGACGGGTGTGGCCGCCGGGATGGCAGTCTTTCGCACGGCGCCTACCGCGGCCGCGGCACCGACCTACGTCGAGGGCTCGTTCGTCTCGGCGGCGCGCGGCGGTGTGACGACCAATTGGGCGATCGCCCGGCCACCGGGGCACGCCGGCCCGCTGCGTCCGGTCATCGCGCTGCACGGTAAAGGCAGCGACGCCGCCACCGTCATGGCCGGCGGTGTCGAACAAGGTCTGGCCCAGGCGGTGGCGGCGGGCCTGCCGCCGTTCGCGGTCGTCGCTGTCGACGGTGGCGGGAGCTACTGGCACAAGCGCGCATCCGGTGAGGACTCCGGCGCCATGGTGCTCGACGAGCTCATCCCGATGCTGGGCGAGCACGACCTCGACACCTCGCGGGTGGCGTTCCTCGGCTGGTCGATGGGCGGCTACGGTGCGCTTCTGCTCGGGGCGCGGCTGGGGTCGACCCGGACGGCGGCCATCTGCGCGGTGAGCCCGGCGCTGTGGACTTCCTCGGGCGCGACGGCTCCCGGCGCGTTCGACGGCGCCCACGACTACGCGGCCAACAACGTGTGGGGACTACCTGAGCTCGGCCGCATTCCGATCCGGATCGACTGCGGCACCGGCGATCCCTTCTATGCCGCGACCAAACAGTTCATCGCCCAACTACCCAACCCGCCCGCCGGCGGCTTCTCGCCCGGCGGACACGACGGCGGGTTCTGGAGTTCGCAGCTGCCCGCTGAGCTGACCTGGATCGCGCCGCTGCTGACCGGCTGACTTCCTGCGCGAGCAGACACAAAAGGTGGTGTTGCGGCCGGGTTTCACACCATTCTCTGTCTGCTCGCGCGTGGGCGCAACTCGCCGTCAAAGGGTGATGCGGCCGTCGACCGCCGCCAACCCAATATCACGACGAAAATGGCTGCCGGGCAACCGGATCGAGTCGATCAACGCGTACGCGGCGGCACGGGCCGCGGCCAGGTCGGACCCGGTGCCCACCACCGACAACACCCGACCGCCGCACGACACGATTGCACCGTCGGCGCGGCGGGCGGTGCCTGCGTGCAGCACACCGTCGACCTCACAGCCCGCGATGACGTCACCGAGCCGGGGGCGGCTCGGGTAGTTCTCAGCGGCCAGCACCACGGTCACCGCGGCGCCGTCGCGCCAGCGCAGTGGAGGCACCTCGGCCAGCGTGCCGGTCGCCGCGGCGTAGCACAGCTGACCGACCGGGCTGTCGAGCAGCGCTAGTACGGACTGCGTCTCGGGATCGCCGAAACGGCAGTTGAATTCGATGACGGCCGGCCCGTTCGAGGTGATGGCCAGTCCGGCATAGAGCAGCCCGGAGAAAGGGCTGCCCCGGCGAACGAGTTCGGCGGCAACGGGTTTGACGACCTCGTCGACGATGCGGTCGACGGCTTCTGCCGGCAACCACGGCAGCGGCGCGTATGCACCCATCCCGCCCGTGTTGGGCCCGGTGTCGTTGTTGCCGACGCGTTTGAAGTCCTGGGCCGCCAGCAGCGGCACCACCGTCTCCCCGTCCACGATGCAGAACAGCGACACCTCAGGGCCGTCCAGAAACGACTCGAGCAGCACCGGATGCCCGGCGTCGAGCAGGCTGGCGGCGTGCGCGCGGGCCACGTCGCGGTCGGTGGTCACCACCACGCCCTTGCCCGCGGCGAGCCCGTCGTCCTTGACCACCCACGCCGACTCGCCGCTCGGCGGCCCAAAGCGGTCCAGCGCCGCGTCCAACCGCGCCGGGTTGTCGACGATCTCGCTGCGCGAGGTGCGCACCCCGGCGGCGGTCATCACGTCTTTCGCGAACGACTTGGAGCCCTCGATGCGCGCGGCCGCCTTGCTGGGTCCGAAACAGGCGATACCCGCCTCGCGCACGGCGTCGGCGACGCCGAGCACCAACGGCACCTCCGGGCCGATGATCACCAGATCGGCGCCGAACTGCTTGGCCAACGTGGCGACAGCCTCGCCGGAGGTGATGTCGACGTCGTGTTGTTCGGCGATGGCCGCGGTGCCGGCGTTTCCGGGGGCGATGGCCATCGCCTCGACCTTCGGGTCGCGGCGCAGGGCGAGCAGCAACGCATGTTCACGGGCTCCGGAGCCGATCACCAGGACACGCACAGCGCCAACTCTAAACAACTTCACCTGGCCATACACTTGACACCTGGATGTATGGTCGAAATATGACGCAGAGCACCTGCCCGTTTTCGCCAGGATGGGACTTCACCGACCCTGACCTGCTGCTCAAGGGCATACCCGTCGCCGAGTTCGCCGAGCTGCGCAAAACCGCCCCGGTGTGGTGGAACGAGCAGGCGGAATCGATCTTCGACGACGGCGGCTACTGGGTGATCAGCCGCCACGAGGACATCAAGGCGATATCCCGCGACGGCGATCGGTGGTCGACCAACCGCAAGGGTGTCGTCATGCGGTTGCCCGAGGGCACCGACGCCGAGCAACTCGAGCTGACCAAGGCGCTGCTGATCAACCACGACGCACCCGAGCACACCCGGCTGCGCAAGATCGTCTCGCGACTGTTCACCCCGCGGGCAGTGGCCGGCCTGGAAGAGAAGCTCGCCAACGCGGCGCGCGAAATCGTTTCCGCGGCAAAGGATAAGGAAAACGGCAACTTCGTCGACGACATCGCGATGAGGCTGCCGCTGCAGGCGATCGCTGATCTGATCGGTGTCCCCGAGGCCGATCGGCAGAAGCTGTTCGAGTGGACCAACTCGATCATGAACACCGACGATCCGGACTACGCAAGCGATTACGCGGCGGCCAACGCCGAGCTGATGGGCTACGCCTATGCCATGGCCGAGGAGCGTCGCCGCTGCCCGGCCGACGACATCGTCACCCGGCTGGTGGAGGCCGACATGAATGGCGAAGCCGGTGAAGGCCTCCAAGACGTCGAGTTCGCGTTCTTCGTCATCCTGCTGGCGGTTGCGGGTAACGAGACGACACGCAACGCGATGACCCACGGCATGAACGCGTTCTTCGAGAACCCCGACCAGTGGGAGCTCTACAAACGTGAGCGGCCGCAGACCGCCGCGGACGAGATCGTGCGCTGGGCCACGCCGGTGCACTGCTTCCAGCGAACGGCGTTGGTGGACACCGAAATCGGCGGCGTCACGATCCGCGAGGGGCAGCGCGTGGGGCTGTTCTACAGCTCGGCCAACTACGACGATGCCGTGTTCGAGGCGCCCTTCCAGTTCAACATCAGCCGCGACCCCAACCCGCACCTGGGCTTCGGCGGCAACGGCGCGCACTACTGCATCGGGGCGAACCTGGCCCGGATGGAGATCAACCTGATCTTCAACGAAATCGCCGAGCAGATTCCTGACGTCGCCAAACTGTCTGAACCGCAACGCCTTCGGTCCGGGTGGATCAACGGGGTCAAGGATCTGCAGGTGTCGTACTCAGGTTGATTCGGCTGGCTGAGTAGGATTTCGCCGTGCGCACCCACGGTTGGTCCGGTTCGACGCCAGCGACCGATGACGAGGCCATCGAGCGTATCCTCGATGCCGCAGGCAAGGCCATCGACGCCCGCGGCGCGGAGTTCTCCATCGCCGACGTGGCCCGCGCGCTCGGGGTGACCCGGCAGACGGTGTACCGGTATTTCCCCAGCACCGACGCCCTGCTGCAGGCCTCGGCGCAGCGGGCGGCCACCGACTTTCTCGACCGGTTGGCCGACCATCTGCAAGGGCTCTCCGACCCGCGGGAAGCGGTCGCCGAAGGTATCGCCACCGCGCTGGAGTGGATCCCCAAGGACAAGCACATCGGCCTGCTGCTCATGCCGGGTAAGGCCAACGCCTTCAGCCAGACGGTGACATCCGACGTCGCGTTGCAGTTCGCCGATGCGCTGCTGCACCGTTTCGACGTCGATTGGGCCGGGCTGGGCTTCGCCCAGGACGACCTCGAAGAGCTGGCCGAGCACCTGCTGAGGATCATCCAGTCGTTCGTCATCGACCCGGGCCGCCCACCGCGACAGGGCCTCGAGCTGCGTGACTACCTGCGCCGCTGGGTCGGGGCTGCCCTCCCGACGCGCTGAATTGCCGCGCGATGCACGGTCCGGCCGGCCATAGACTTGTCACCATGGGCGCCCTGGACGGCTTTCTGACGACGTGGTCGCACGCCCGCGCCACATTCGGCGAGGGAAGTCCGCAGGCCGGCGCCGAGTTCGACGAAAGCGCACGGCTGCGGATGCTGCAGGGCGACGTGGAATCGGCCGTGCCGACCTCCGAGTGGACCGGTGCGTCCTCCGACACCTACGCGGACGAAAACATCCGCCACGGGCGCACTCTCGGCGCGCTCGCCGAGCTGGATCAGCGGCTGGCCGCCGAGGTCGACCGCTCCGCGGCCGTCGTCGCGGCTGGCCGCCGCGAGCTCGACGCCGTCAGACAGTGGGTGCTCGACGCCGCAGCCACCGCACCCAACGAGCAGATGGTCTGGCCGGTGGTCAGCAAGGGCGCCCGCGAGGTCGCGGAGATCATCGAACGCGCGCACGGCGACCTGTCGGCGATCGCCGAACGGATCCGTTCGCTCGGCGGCCAGTACGGGGAGCTGGGCGACGATAACCGCGACGCCTAGA